>CAYSTR010000278.1:0-4405 GCA_964433745.1 uncultured Oscillospiraceae bacterium
CCCATACAGCAGGCGAACTGTCGTTAGACGATATTGTTAAAATGGTGGATGAGTTAATCTAAGCACATGGAGACTGGCTGCCAAAATATAATTAAAAATAAAAATCAGCCGCTCACCATCTTAGGGAGCGGCTGATTTTTATTTTTAACGCCCTTTTTTATTTTTAAATAAAACAAGAACAACCAAACATGCCAACGCTATAGCACCTAGTGTTATAATCACACCGATATTAAAGTATGAACCTGTAGCGGGATTTACGATTATCTCCATATGTGAAATAAGCCTTTCTTTCGGGATTATTCGGGGATTATCAAACCGTAGTCCCCGTCATTACGTCTGTATACAATCTTAATTAAGGCATCTGCCGCATCTCTGAACACGAAAAAGCTGTGTCCCAACATCTCCATCTGTAAAAGTGCTTCGGACTCGCTCATCTGTTTAAGCGCAAAACGCTTCTGCTTTACTATAGAGTGGGCAATCTCGCTATAGTCGTTTTTGAGCTCGGCAGCATCGTTATATTCCGGTTCAAATGCGCGGCTGTGCAGCTTCTTTGTAAGCTTGTCCTTGTTCTTGACAATCTGCTTAACAATATTATCCAGTGCAACCTCTAGACTGTCTAACATATCGAGTGTGGTTTTTTCTGCACGAAAATAGAAGTCCCTGCTTTTTACCGTGATTTCAACCGTCTCACGGTTCTTTTCGGTGCTCACTACAACATTGGCGGTGGCATCATCCTCAAAGAACTTATCAAGCTTGTTGAGCTTCTTCTCGATTCTCCCCTTAAAGGTATCGGTTATTACCGAATTTTTGGCAGAAATATTCAGTTTCATTTTATGTCCTCCGTTATTTTGTTATATATTCTTGCCATTAAAAGCTATATTAAAACATGAACATGTCTCGTCACATGACACCCGACATTTACCGCAACAGGAAGCCCTGCTATATGTGTCGGCGCATACTCCACGGCTACAGATAACGCTGTCGTGTCCCCCGAAAAGCCTTGCGGACCGATACCAATCTTATTTATACGGTGAAGCAGTTCCGTTTCCAGTTCACGATAATACTCAGTATTATTCTTTTGGCTTACAGGGCGGCACAGCGCTTTCTTGGCAAGTAAAGCCGAATACTCAAAGTCCCCGCCTATACCCACTCCCAAAACAACCGGAGGACATGGATTCCCTCCCGCCTTAGTAACCGTCTCCACGACAAACGAGATGATATCCTCGCGGGTATCTGCTGGTGTAAACATACGGATAGCACTCATATTCTCGCTGCCAAAGCCCTTGGGAGCGACTGTCAGTGATATGCTCTCCCCTGCTGTTAAACGGGTGTGAATTATCGCCGGGGTATTGTCTCCAGTATTTATACGATTTAGAGGATCGGAAACAACCGAGCATCGTAGATATCCGTCATGGTAACCGCGCCTTACTCCATCATTCACCGCATCCTCAAAAAGACCGCCCGCAATGTGAACATCCTGTCCGATATCGGCAAATATTACCGTCATTCCTGTATCCTGACAAACAGGTATGTGAAGTTTTTCTGCAACAGCAATGTTTTCATCCAGCTTTTTTAATATATCCTTAGCCAGGGGATTGCTTTCACAGCTCTCACATGAACGAATACATGCCTTTAAATCGTCGGGTAGATAGATGTTCGCCTCTATACATGCCCTTGCAACCGCATCTGTTATGGTACTAATATGAATCTCTCTCATATAGAAGCCTTAATCCCGTTTACAAACACCATTTCCGGTTTTGCCATGAGCGAAAGAGGGTCACAGCTAAACACGGCAATATCAGCATCCTTACCTGGTTCTATCGAGCCTACACGGTCATCTATTCCGCACAGCTTTGCCGCTGTTATGGTTATCGCACGCATTGCCTTCATATAGTCCATCCCCTCACGTACCGCAAGCCCGGCGGTAAGAGGGAGATATTGTATAGGAATAACCGGGTGATCGGTGCATATGGCTGTATCAATACCCTTTTCGGCTAGTATTCCGGGATTTTCCGGGGTGAGCTTCTTTAGCTCCGGCTTTGAGCGGTCACATAGAAACGGTCCTGTTATAACAGAAACACCATCCTTAGACAGCTCGTCAGATATGGTATATGCCTCCGTTCCGTGGACTATTGTAAACCGTAGAGAAAACTCCTTTGCAATGCGAATAGCGGTGAACATATCATCGGCACGGTGAGCGTGGATGTGTGCGGGTATTTCCCTCTTTAGAAGAGGAATGAGCGCCTCGCACTTAAAGTCAAATTCGGGTGGATCAAGCTCACTATCCTTGTCAGCCTTTTCCTTATCCTCTATATAGTGCTTGGCTTTAAATAAATTCTCACGTATGATGGAAGCAGTTGCCATTCGTGTAACAGGTGTCTGGTTTTTTCCTCTGTAGACCGTCTTGGGATTCTCTCCGAATGCCATCTTTATTGCCACAGGAGCACGCAGTACCATTTCGTCTACACGAGAACCCATGGTTTTCATGGCAAGCATCTGACCGGAAATAGGGTTTGCACTGCCGGGGCCTGTAATTACTGAGGTTATACCCGCCATCAGTGCCTCGCTAAATGTACGGTCGGTCGGATTAATCGCATCTATTGCGCGAAGCTGAGGGGTTGCGGGATCGGTGTCCTCGTTTCCGTCATCGCCCTCAAAACCCAGTCCATCCTCCCACATGCCCATGTGGGAATGTGCGTCGATAAATCCGGGGGTGATAATACGTCCGGATAGGTCTATAATGTTTTCGCATTCGGGCTCGTCTCCGGTTTTACCAACCTTATCTATCTTTCCATCCGTAATAAGAACAAAGCCCTCAAAGGGCTCGTCCGCAGTCATTGTAAAGAGCTTTGCATTCTTTAAAAGGGTGCTGTTATGTATTTTAATCATTTTTTCTCCCGGTTATCTGGATCGTTTTGAGGATGAGCCTCTTTTGGAATCAATACTGCGCTTTAATTCGCCCATTTTTTCGTCGCTTTGCTGCTTGAACCGGCTCATCATATCCTCGAATGTGGCAGGCTCTGTCTTTCGCGGAGCATAGTCAAATGAACCGCGATTATACCCTCCGGACTGAACCCCGGCGGGTTTAGGTGGCATGGGAAGCGTCTTTTTAATAGAAAGGCTGACCTTTCCGTCGTCAGTGATACCCAGTACCTTAACCTTGACAGTCTGACCCAGCGTCACATGATCCTTTATCTCCTTGACATAGGTTGTGGAGATTTCGGAGATGTGTACCATACCCGTCTTTCCGCCCTCAAATTCAACAAAAACCCCGAATTTAGTAATGCCGGTAACCTTTCCCTCTTCTATGTTTCCTACCTCAAGCTGCATAAAGACGGATTGTCCTCCTTAAATAAAATTATAAAGGATACGGAAATAAGGGGTCTCCCCTACTCCCGCTCCTATTTAGAACATATTAACTGCCCGAGATGTCATAGAATATACGTTCATCGGGATAGGCATAACCTAGTTTATCGCGGGCGATTCTTTCAACATTCTCCTTGTCCTCGCCAACGATGAGCAAGCGGTTTAGCTCTTTATTTTTATCTATTTGTTCGCTGCATAGTGCTGTTACGCGTGAAAGCTCCTGCCTTTTAATGTTAATCTCAAACTGAAGCTGAACCAATAAAAATACTATGTAAACAACAACAGTCAAAATCGCAATTCGCAGAAACAGATTTTTTGATATCTTAATCCTTTTCACGCTTTCCTCCACTATCGGCTCATTATCCGTTTTTTTCTTTTTTTCTTTACACCCAAAAGACCAAAAAGCATCATTCTGCGCTTTTTAATAGCCAGTGATGCTGCGGACATCCTCGCCTTGAGCTTTGCTTTATGCTTATCTAAACGGCGGCTCAAGAGACGGTACAACCACAGAAACAAGAGTACAAACGGTCTTAGTGTAATGCTGTAGATAAATTTTATTATCGCCTTTACTATCTTAATAATCGTCCTGGCAAGCGATAAAATAAGCTTACCCAGCGTAAAGTAGTATATAACTGCTCCGAGAAACTCTCCTAGAATAACATAAAAACGTACCTGTCCGCTATTTTGCGAGAGCAGATATACAAATGTGACCCCCGCACAAAACATCCAGTACAATGCATCCTCTGCGAAGATAAGAGCATTCCCATGCTTTACCGCTACCCGGATTATGCGGAACACATCATATGTAAGTCCCAGGATACCGCCTAATAAAAGAGCATTAATAAACAGTCTAAGCTGTTCTGATACGTATATCTCCATAGTCTACCTGAAGATACGTGACAACAGACCGCCGCGAGGCTTTTCCTCTGCATAGGTAAGAGCGTATATATCCCCCTCTAGCGAAACCTCACCTGTTTCTATGCTAAGCTTGTTAATATGCAGGTCATTTCCTCTTACAGTTAGCTCTCCCATATCGGTG
>CAYSTR010000279.1:0-4384 GCA_964433745.1 uncultured Oscillospiraceae bacterium
AGGATTTGAACCCAGACAAACAGAGTCAGAGTCTGTCGTGCTACCATTACACAATTCCGCAATATTTAACCCGCGTATAAAATTATACCTCACTGTGACAGGATTGTCAAGTACTTTTTTAAGGAGAAACTATGGAAATTAAGAAAATCGCCGCACTTTTTCCCGGACAAGGCTCCCAATCCCCCGGCATGGGCAAGGATTTATTTGACCGATTTGACTGCGTTAAATCGGTTTATGCCGCCGCCACCGATATTTTAGGTTTTGACGTGCCCGCAAAATCCTTTTCCGGCGATGATATCACGGACACCCGCATTGCACAGCCCCTCATATTTACCCTGTCAGTCGCCAGCTTCCGCGCATTCCTTGAATCCGCCGAGCAAGCCGATATTACCGCGTTTGCCGGACATTCCCTGGGCGAGTATGCCGCTTTGGTGTGCGCCGGAGGTATGTCCCTAGAGATGGGACTGTCGGTGATAGGCAAGCGTGCTCGTCTCATGGCAGAAGCGGCGGAGGGCGGTATGAGTGCCGTCATGGGGCTTACCGCAGAGGAGATAGAAGCGGTGTGTACCGAGACCGACGGATATGTCCTGCCGGTAAACTATAACTCTCCCGCACAGACCGTTATAGCCGGGGAGATGGACGCTCTGGCGCGCTGTGAGTCTCTTTTGGCTGACAAGGGAGCAAAGGTTGTGCGCCTAAACGTCAGCGCCGCTTTCCACTCCAAGCTCATGCAGACCGCCGCCGACCGCTTCTATGAGGAGCTGGCCGGTACAGAAATAACCACCCCCGCCCGATTTTATTCCAACGTCACAGGCGGTCTTTTAGCCTCCTGCGACATGAGGGTCTATCTGCGCGACCACATGATATCGCCTGTTCGCTTCACCGCAGAGGTTAACAGTATGGCAGCGGATGGGGTCACCGCTTTTATCGAGTGCGGACCGGGCAAAACACTGGCGGGTCTTGTCAAGCGCATTATAAAGGGTGCAGAATTTTTGACTATCTAGTCTATTCTACTACGTGAATAAAGCTGTCTGCTATCTCTGCGTCAAACTGGGTGCCGAGACACCTCTTTATCTCGCGGATAGCGGACGGAGGGGTGTGATGCTCGTACCGCCGGGAGAGCATAGCGTCGTAGGAGTCGGCTACGGCGATTATGCGCGATTCAAGCGGAATGTCCTCACCGGAAAGTCCTGCCGGATAGCCGCTGCCGTCCACCCGCTCATGATGACACCCGACTATTAAAGCCACATCCTTAAGCTCAGGAAATCCGTTTAGAAGCTCCCTGCCTATGGCGGGGTGCTTTTTTATCTCGTCATAATCCTTTACCGAAAGCGGCAGAGTAGTGTGCAGTATCCGCTCGTCCACCCCCAGCTTTCCTATGTCGTGAAGCATAGCTCCCATAAATAAAAGATTGCGTTTGTCCTGTTTTAGAGAGAGCTTGGCAGCTATTTTTTGACAGAGCAGTGCAACATTGTAGGAATGAATATATGTCTGCTGATCCTTGAGCTTGATAAAACCCATAAGCGCCGTACAGAGCTTCATGTCGTGTGCATAAGCGTCCTTTATATCGCACCCTCCCTTATATTTTTTGAAAACCGTTTATATTGTATCCCGTTTTGTTCTAATTATCAAAAAATATGCATATTTTTTCACTCGACTAAGTATATTTTTAGAGAGAAAATAGGAGAGGGGTATTAAATTGCCAAATAAAAAACCCATGGATATAAATGAGCTGATTAAGAGCTATTCCAATCAGATAATCGACTACCACAAGCAGGGGAAAACAGGGGTAACACCCACCGCCTCGGTCAAGGCTACGCCTACACCCGCACCTGCGCCCGTATCATCTCCTGCACCCGAGCCCCAGCCTGTATCGTCTCCCGCACCCGAGGCTTCTGTTAAGGCTGCGCCTGTTTCGTCCGGGAGTACCGCACCCCCATCCGTCCCCACCGAAAAAACCATGCACATCGCTATACCAAAGAGACCTCTAGGCTCGCGCACACCTCTGCGAGCTCCGTTTATGGCGGTTGACGAGCCGTTAGCGGATATAGGAGATGCCTACACAAACGGGAACACAGACAACACAGTGCCCCCGCAGAGCGGTTCTAATCTCCCCTCTCCCACACCGCTTCCTAAGCCCACCCCGTTGCCCCAGGCTTCTCCGCTGCCTGAAGCTACGCCGCTTCCCAAGCCCACGCCGTTGCCTAAGGCTTCTCCCATACCGCCTCCTACACCCCTGCCAAAGCCGACACCGCTACCTATTGCAACTAAAAGTCCTTCAAACACACCCGAACAGAAGCCCGCTCCGTCTGCGCCCATACCCGCCGCTCCGCGTCCCGGTTCGCGCAGTATGGATGTGCTCACCGACAGTCTCGGCAGACCCCAGGCAGACAACAACAACAGTCTGACAGTCGGGATAAACGGTCCTACCCTGCTTGAGGATGTATTCCAGATAGATAAGCTGGCACATTTCAACCGCGAACGTATCCCGGAGCGCGTGGTTCACGCCAAGGGAGCAGGTGCGTTTGGGTTCTTTGAAGCCTATCAGTCCATGGGTGAGCATACATTCGCATCGTTCCTGTCCGAACCGGGTAAACGCACTAAAACATTTGTCCGCTTCTCCACGGTAATAGGCGGGCGCGGCTCTGCCGATACCGTCCGCGACCCCAGAGGATTTGCCGTCAAGTTTTACACCGATCAGGGAATCTACGATATAGTCGGAAACGATCTGCCCGTATTCTTTATACGCGACAGCATAAAGTTCCCGGATGTCATACACGCACTAAAGCCCTCGCCGGACAATAATCTGCGTATTCCAGAACGGTTCTGGGATTTCATCTCCCTCACACCCGAATCTATGCACATGATTACATGGCTCTACTCCGACCGCGGCACAATTAAAAGCTACAAGCACGTGGACGGCTTCGGAGTGAACACATACATCTGGGTCAACAAAAAGGGGGACCGCAAGCTTATAAAATACCACTGGAAGACCATGCAGGGACTGGAGACCATTACACGTCAGGAGGCGGAGGAGCAAGCGGGCAAAAACCCCGACATTGCCGTTCAGGATCTCTACGAATCAATTGCACGCGGAGAGAATGTGCGCTATGAACTGGCGGTGCAGATGATGACCCCCGAACAGGCGGCGCGTCTGCCGTTTGACCCGCTGGACGATACCAAGACATGGAGCGAGACCGACTATCCCCTCATGAAGGTGGGTATGCTCACGCTCAACAAAAACCCCGACAACTTCTTTGCACAGGTGGAGCAGGCGGCATTCTGTCCCGGCAATGTGGTACCGGGTATTGAGCTGTCTGCCGACAAGATGCTTCAAGGGCGCTCGTTTGCCTATCTCGATGCACAGCGCTACCGCATTGGTCCTAACTTTGCCGATCTGCCGGTCAACCGCTCGATTTCCCCTGTGGACAACAACCAGCGGGACGGCTTCATGACCTACACCTACAACCCCAGCCCCATCAACTACAGCCCCAACTCCCTCAACGACAACCGCCCAGAACCAGCCACCCTCCCCAATGTGGGCGGTGAGTTCATCGAGGGCAACATAGGGCGCACCCCCATAGTACGCGGCGACGACTTTACGCAGGCCTCGGAGCACTACCGCACATTTGACGAGATACAGAGAAACCGTCTAGCCGACAACATAGCCGTCGAGCTTGTCACTTGTAATTCCGAGATAAAATCCCGCGTGCTGCGGCTTCTGGATAAGGTATCCGCCGAGCTGGGTGCTAAGGTGAGACAGTACATGGACGCATTTGTTGGGGAATAAGATTAAAAAAGAACGGACGCTAAAGGTGTCCCAGAACGGACTCTAAAGGTGTCCCAGAACGGACGCTAAAGGTGTCCGTTCTTTTTTTTTATCCGTCTTGCCATAAAGGGTAAAAAAACACCCCCCGCCTATAAAGACGGGGGGATAAGGCATAGGGTTTACTTCCCGCAGCCACAGCCGCAGTGATCCGGCTTTTCCATACAGCGCGGACACTCTTCACAGGGTTCACCGTGGAAAGAATATAAAAGCTCACAGTCCAGACAACGCGGATGAGCGAACTCCGGCCAGAACGGCCAGCGGCATCTCTCAGGGAAATATCCGCAGCAGCCGTTTCTGTTGCAGCACAGTCTGCGCTTATTCTTGCCGTAGTTACAGCTGAATACATCTGTAGCCTTGCAGCAGCACTCTTCCTTGGCACATTCACAGTCTCTAAAGGAGGGGAATCTTTTTCCGCCGTGTTCTTTCTTCTCGTGCCCGCAGCCGCAATCCAGCAGCTCCTCGAGACATTCACACTTATTCTCCTTATGTTTCTTGCAGCCGCCCATGTTGATACGGTTATCAAAGGTATCGAAGAGGCAATCGGAATAATGTTTA
>CAYSTR010000280.1:0-4380 GCA_964433745.1 uncultured Oscillospiraceae bacterium
CAGGCACAGCATACGCCCCATAAAAGCTGTTGGACTTCACGCAGTCCAGCCCATGGGAATTTGCAATCCCCTTTTGTTGTGTCACCTCGACGAGCACACACTCGGCAATGTTTGACACGGTGTCACTCTCTTTATAACACGCATCCTCAATGGCAAGAGCCAATGCTATCTTGTCGGCATTGTCCTCCTTTGTGTGTTCCTTTTGCTTCGGGAGGATGACGGTCTTGTCGGGGGAGTAGATAAACTGCTTGTCCTCGTTCTCCACATTCCCGGCGCTCTCTATGGCATCATCCACCAGACGGATAGCCTCGTCCGCACTCAAAAGCTCGGTATAGGCATATCCCGCCTTACCGCCGTGCAGAACGCGCAGGCTCACCCCAAAGCTCTCGGCGGCAGACAGCTTATCAATCTCCCCCTTATACGCCTTAAAGGTGGTAGAACCCTCCGCAATATAAAACAGCTCGTACTCGCCCAATCCCTTTTTTACAGCATAGTCCGACAAAGCCCGCTTAAATTCATTAAACTCCATTTTTATCCCCCTTTATGGTTATTATTCGGCAGAAGATCCTCCCACCGTCATCTCGCGTACGCGGATGAGGGGCTGACCTACGTTTGTGGGTACAGAGCCGGAGGACGAGCCGCACATGCCCTGACCGAACTGCATGTCCGTCCCCACCATATCGATGTTCATGAGCACCTCGCCGCCCTTTCCGATGAGAGACGCGCCGCGTACCGGCTCGCATATCTCACCGCCGCGAACGAGGTATCCCTCGGACACCGCAAAGTTAAACTCACCTGTCACAGGGTTAACCGAGCCGCCGCCCATCTGTGCCGCATACAAGCCATTGTCCATAGACTTTATTATATCGGCGTTATTGTCTTTTCCGGCGGCTATAAATGTGTTGGTCATGCGGGAGGTGGGAGCAAACGCGTAGGACTGCCGTCTGGACGAGCCGGTAACCTCGGTCTCCATGCGGCGGGCGTTTAGCTTATCCACCATGTACCCCTTTAGGATACCGTTCTCGATAAGCACATTGCGTCTTGACGGTGTGCCCTCGTCGTCTATATTAGTCGAACCCCATTCACCTGGGATAGTGCCGTCATCTATAGCAGTCACCTTGGTGGAGGCTATCTGCTGACCGAGCTTTCCGGCAAACTCCGAATTGCCCTTTGCCACGCTGGACGCTTCAAGAGAATGTCCGCACGCCTCGTGGAAGATAACGCCGCCAAAGCCGTTCTCTATAGCCACAGCCATACGTCCCGGAGGGCAGGGGCGCGCCTTTAGCATGGTCACCGCCTGTTTCGCCGCGCGCTTTCCTATGTCAGCGGGGTTCATCCGCTCGAAAAACTCCATCCCCATGAGAGCGCCGGGTGCATAAAAGCCCATCTGTGTCTCCTTGCCGTCTCCGGCGACAGCGCTCAATGCGATTCGGGTACGAGTGCGGTTATCCGTCTTATAAAGCCCCTCGCTAGTGGCAATAACCACCTGCGTCTGCTTGTCTACAAGGCTTCCCTGCACCTGTATAATCTCTGGTGCATAGTCCGCCGCCGCAAAGTAGCCGGACTTTAGTATGCTCACCTTGTCCTTTGCCGCCATGCTGCCGGGAGATACCCTGACCGGGTGCGCTTCCGGCACATGACCGGGAGTAAGGTTCACGGTCTGCCCCTCACCCGCCGCGCCGATACTAGCTCCGCAGATGTCTGCGGCGTTCATGAGACCGTCACGCGTCAGTGTATTCGTGGATGCGTACACGCTCTTTAGCCCCTTGAACATGCGCACACCCGCGCCGCACAGCCGACCGGTGAGTACCCCCTCAACCTTACGATCCACCATCGTGACCGTCGTAACAAGGGAGCTTTCGATAAATATCTCCGCATAATCCCCGCCGTAGGACATTGCCCTCGCCAGTACGGCTTCCAGCATGTCCTTTTTTATAAAGTCCAGTTCCTGCATACCTGCCTCCTTAGCTGTTTCTTCTCTATTTACTATTTAATATACTCAAACTCAAAGTTTAATATACTAACTGTATCGCCGTCCGTTATCCCCATGTCCTCAAGCCGCTCGATTATACCGCTTTTGTACATGACACGCTGTAGGTACTGGAGCGATTCATAGTCGTTCGGGTCAACCATACCCACAGCCTTCATGAGCCAGTCTCCCTCCACTAGGTAGATGCCGTCCTCCACCGTGATGCGGGTGCGCTCCTTATCGGTCTCGATGGTGACCTCGGGCGGCTCCGGCTCGTACACGCGGACGGGCGGCAGCTCCTTTAGCTTCTCCCACACCGCAAATTTAAGCTTATCCAGCCCCTCTCTCGTCGCCGCCGATACGACAAAGAACTGCAGCCCCAATGCTTCCAGCATATTACGAAGCTTATCTGCTTGCTCCTCGTCCGCTATGTCCGCCTTGTTCGCCGCCACTATCTGGGGACGCTCTGAAAGCTCCGGACTGAACCGTTTGAGCTCATTGCAGATTATGTCAAAGTCCTCGAATGGGTCACGCCCCTCCGAGCCGGATACGTCTAGGACATGCACAAGCAGTCTGCACCGCTCCACATGGCGAAGAAACTCATGTCCCAGTCCCACGCCCTCTCCCGCACCCTCGATAAGCCCCGGAATGTCCGCCATGACAAAGGACTGCTCGTCTGCGATGCGCACAACCCCCAGAACAGGGGTCAAGGTCGTAAAGTGGTAGTTTGCAATCTTGGGCTTGGCATTAGAGAGTGCCGAAATAATCGTGGACTTACCCACATTGGGAAATCCGATAAGCCCCACATCCGCAAGAAGCTTGAGCTCCAAGGTCAAATCATAGCTTTCCCCGGGAAATCCCGGCTTGGAAAATCGCGGCGCTTGACGTGTGGCTGTGGCAAATCTAGCATTACCCATACCGCCGTAGCCGCCCTTTGCCACCGTGACAGGCTCACTGCCCGACAGGTCGGCAATTATGCGCCCAGTCCCCGCTTCCTTGACTAACGTCCCCTGGGGGACTTTTATTATGAGCGGCTCGGCTGAACGTCCGGTGCAGTTCTTAGAGCCGCCCGGTTCGCCATTTTCCGCTTCAAACTTCTTTTTATAGGTAAAATCCACAAGGGTAGACAGGTTAGTGTCCGCTATAAACACTATGTCCCCGCCCTTGCCACCGTTGCCGCCGTCCGGACCTCCTGCGGCTATATACTTCTCACGGTGAAACGAGACCGCACCATTGCCGCCGTTCCCCGCCTTGACCGTTATCTTGACCTTATCAACAAACATAACTAAACCTTTCTAAAAAAGAATAGAGAATAGTAAGAGCACATTCCAGTTAAGCCGTTCGTAAAGCCTACGAACAACACAAGCGGAACGCCGCATCCACTATTCTCCATTACCTATTACCTAATCTCTATATAATGCTGACCATCTTGCGGTCGCGTCCCTTACGCTCAAAATGAACCTTTCCGTCTGTCAAAGCAAACAGAGTATCATCCGAACCGATGCCCACATTCTTGCCGGGATGGATGTGTGTGCCGCGCTGACGAACGAGAATGTTGCCGGCGAGCACTGCCTGACCGTCCGCACGCTTTACGCCCAGACGTTTAGCCTCTGAATCGCGTCCGTTCTTGGTAGAACCAACGCCCTTTTTATGTGCAAAAAACTGAATACCTATTAAAAGCATGATTATTCCCCTTTCAACTCTATCAAGTCAACCTCTTTTTCATCTATAACCTCGACCGCGAGGAAGCTCTTGTATTCCAACGCAATAAGCGACAGCTGAAGCTTGAGCGCAACGATGAACACGTTTGAAAGCAGACAGGGCTTCTCCATCGAAAGCGTCACATTGACACCCTGACAGGTGACATTCGCCTTTAGCTTACAAACCTCTGTTATACCGTTTGCCGCCATGGAAACGGCGGATGAAACAGCGGCGCACACAATGTCCGCGCCCCTTTCGGCGAAATCGGCATGTCCCGATATGGAAAAGCCGAGATATTCGTCCCCTCGTACACTAAAGCTTGCAGTAATCACCGTTACGCCTCGATTGTCTGTATTTGAACCTTGGTATAGTGCTGTCTGTGACCCATCTTACGCTTGCTGTCCTTCTTCGGGCGATAGACAAATACTGTTACCTTCTTGGATTTACCCTGCTTGACTACCAGAGCATTTACCTTTGCTCCGTTTACATAGGGAGCACCGACAACCGTTTCGCTGTCCTTACCCACTAAGCACACCTTGTCAAACACTACATTTTGCTGCTCCTCGGCTTCTATCTTCTCAATAAAGATGATGTCGCCCTCGCTGACGCGAAACTGCTTTCCGCCTGTTTCGATTACTGCGTACATATATTGACCTGCCTAACTTAAATCTCGCTGATAAAAGGCGGGATACCTGCTCGTCCGATTCGGC
>CAYSTR010000281.1:0-4379 GCA_964433745.1 uncultured Oscillospiraceae bacterium
CCACACAAGTCTGCCCTGCCAGCTCCCACTTTGACGCGTGTTGACCTCAACGGCAAACGTAGCAAGTCTTCCTGTCTGCTTTTCATTGACCGCAAGCTCAATCGGCAGCTGACCGGGGGAATCAGGCAGCATATCCGTGAAGTTTCTTGTTTTTATAGTCTTGGCGGGAAATCCGCATGTGTCAAAAATATTTTCAATTAGCACCAACAGCCGGTTTAAATCTGAAAATTCAAAGATTCCGCAGCGTGCATGAACGATCTTCCCCAGCACCCTGTTTTCATCACGGCTGTCTATACACACAGTAAATCTTCCGTCTTTTTTATTTATCTTACTCAATCTAATCCCACCATCCCTTTTCTATATTGTAACACTAACAGGCGGGGCTAGTCAATAGCCCCGCCTGTTTTGTTTATTATTGTTTATTATGCCTCTACTGTCCTAAGAGTTCCCTTGCCGCCCTTATTATCATCGCGCTTCTCATCCCTTGACTTCTTAGATAGGAATGCGAACAGTACGTCTACCAAAGCGATGATTGCCATTAGGAGTGTCCATGTGTCTACCATTACCATCGGAAGTCTCATGTCCTCTGTGAGAATAAAGGTCACTATCGCTACTATTGCTGCAATAACTCCCAGTATTCTTGCAAATCCCTTGCGGCGGAGCGTATTCTTGTCTTCCTCGTTCTGCTTCTTAACTGCTTCTTTATCCTTATCCTTTTCATCCTTCTTCTTGTTTACGAAGTAGCTTACTGCCATGAATATAGAAAGGATTGCGGTTGCCGCTGCCAGCAGGAGGTTAACTAGTGCCCATGCTCCATCGTTCTGTGCAAGAGGTGTGGTGTTCTCCGGAATGGTTTCTGGTGTTACCGGAGCGGGAGTAGGAGCGGGGGTCGGTGCCGGGGCTGGTGTCGGGGTTGGCGTAGGAGTAGGTGTCGGTGTGGGTGTCGGTGCTGGGGTCGGTGCCGGGGCTGGTGTCGGAGTAGGTGTTGGTGTCGGTGGAGTTGTCGGAGTTGGCGGGGTTGTTGGGGTTGGCGGGGTTGGAATCTCCGGATCTACCGTACCGCCTGTACCCGGCTGCTCAATTATCAAAAGCCCACTGTTGATGGTAATACGATAGTTTTTCGCTGTAGCATTGTTCGGGTCGATTATTGCCGATATCACATAGTTGCCCACTGCCTCGCCGGGTTGGCGGGTAAATGTGTACGGTATAGTCTCACCGGCTACAAGACCTGTTGCCGCTCCAACGCCGAACTGTGCGGAGAATAGAGGATCGATTGTACCGATATTCTTTCTTACGCTGTTGACGTTTAATGTAACCGGAGCGGGTGTGATGGAGATAGGCGCTGTCGCTTCAAGATAATCGCCGCCTACCTTAATCCTTGCTCTGACTGTTCCGCTGTCTGCTACGTTTAGAGCGCTGGGTATTACTGTAGTCCATGTAGCTGCACCCGGCACGAGATATTCGATTGTTCCGGAAATCACTTTGCCGGTTGCATCCTTAAACTCGGGAGCCGTCATGGTACGGCGCTGTCCGTTGTATACGCCTGAGATACCCGTCATAGCAGATGAATATCCCATGGGATTTACGTGGACATTGCCATTAACGTATGTGATTTCGTAGTTCTTAGCTTCTGCACCGCTCAATACTACCGGATAGTCTGTTCCGGATTGGCTTGTGGAGCTGTATGCACAGTTAATGATAAGAGCCTTTGTGAATACAGAGCTGTCCTCACCGTTTACAAAATCCTCATACTTGATAAGTGCGGTATAATCGGGAACATCGCTTCCTACTGTCAGTGATGTAGGAACTGCGGTAATCTTTAGAGGAGCTTTATTGATTACCAGTGTACACGGAATGATATTAAGATTCAGGTCGTCTGTAATATCCTCGCCATTGTACACGACCTTTACAGTTACCTTGCTAATATCCTCCTTAACCCCTGCGTCTCCGGTGGCATCTGTAGCTATTACTCCGGGAGAGGTAACTGTAATCTCAAATTCTGCACCCAGATCGGGAACATCGTAACCGTTAAATGTCTGCTCTGTTCCGGTGTATGTCGATGTTTTGGTATCACCCTTGATATCTACTGTGAGTTCATCGTTTTTACCGATTGACAATCCGCCGTCTACCCAATCAATGGTGTAGTTTCCATTGGTGTATTTGCTCTCAAAGTAGACTTTATAGGGAGTTGCGTTTGCTTTCTCGCCCTTATCGCGTGTTATTGAATAGCTGCTGGTTGCGGGTTCTTCCCCTGTAATAAATCCGCTAGGTTGTGCTGCAAATGCCGGATCGGGTGTGCCCGCTATTTTATTGTAGTTGCCTATTGTCATGGAAACCTTTTTAGGAGTAATGGTGATAGAGCCTTTGCTTAATGTTACGTCATAGTTTCCGTTTTTGTTAGAACTGCCGTTTAAAATGGTCACTCCGCCTGTTATCTCACTCTTATCGTTGCCGCTGTCTGCTACATTCTTGATTCCCTGGTTAAAGACTGCGGTTGCCGATAGGGTGTCACCATAGGGAAGAGCATTAGCACCTGTCAGCTCTACCTCTTGTGCGGCATGGAAGTTGCCGTCGTACTCTTCTGATACCGCTTTGGGCCGAACGGTGATGGGGAGCTTAGTAATTTCCAGAGTACCAACAGAAATATCTGCTACTGTTCCCTCTACTGTGTAGTTCTTGTTAGCTATAACAAGAGATTCTACGCTTATATTGTAGCCGCCCGGTCTTACATCGTTGCCGTCCTCACGCTTAAACTCTACGGTATAGTCTTGGTCTCTTACGAAGCCGGCAGGCAGACCCTCGATTTCATAGGTTGTCGGATCGTTCTGTCCGTAGACCTTTTTTTCATCCTTCACCTTTAGACTGGAGAGACTAATGGTTGAAGCGTCTACAGAAAAGTCGCCCGAAGTCCATGTGATGTTGTAGTTTTTGCTGTCATACTTGATATTCTCAAAGGTTATTGCTCCGGGATATTTTTGCACTACGTCACCGGCTGTCAGCTTTAGGGTATAATCCGTACCCATAACCGGCTCTTGACCAGCTATAAAGCCTCTGTCGCCGCTCATTGCTTCGGGGGTGGCCGTGAGTGCAGGATTGCCTGCTGCGCCGTATACCTTGGATTTTTCGTCAGCCTTAACCTCAGCGTCTCTCTTCTTAATGGTCAGAGAACCGGATACATAGTTTAATTTTATATCATTTTCCGTTAAAGGCTGACCATTAAACTCGACCTCTGCGCCCCATACATTATTCTCTATTCCAAGGGTGGGGGTTGCATCAGTCTGTTTCGGGTCGGTGGTTTTAACAGACTTTACTGTGAAACCGGTGGGAACTGATGTCTCTTGGTATCCCGAAACAGATTTCTCTGTACCGTCATACACAAAGCTTTCGGAGTTACCTGTTAGGGTTATGCTAAGACTGTTGTTTGAGTTTATCGTCAAAAACTCTTTTTTCCAGATGATATTGTAGTTCTTGTTGTTGTTAGTTTCTTCCTTGAAAGCAAGAGCCTTTTTACCCACACCCTCGCCCTGCTCTGTGCGGATAATAGTGTAGCTGGGTACATCGCTAGGTTTAATAAATCCGTTTGGTGTTGCTGTAAATTCAGGGTCATCCTGACCTACCAGCTTGCTGGCAGGATTGATAGCTATAGACACATCCAAAGGCTTAATATTCAGATAGCCGTCTTCAGGAACAATATTTACGTTATTTGTTACATCCTGTCCGCCGAACTCAACCTTTTTAACTGTAACGATATTATCTATTCTGGTTACATCAGTAGATTTCGGATCGGTTGTTTCTACCGTGAGCTTAAAGCCATTGGGTGCATCATGGGTGTAGCCCTGTGCAGACTGCTCGCTGCCGTTGTAGGTTGTATCCAGATGGTTACCCTTTACGGTTATGGTTATATCGGCTTGTGAGATGGTAAATGTGCCGTCTTCCCATGTTATATCGTAGTTAGGATCCTCATACGTTTTGCCGTCCGGATACACGAATGATATTTTGTAGCTGCCGGGAGCTTCGCCTGTTTCGCGGGTCAGTGTGAAGTCTTCGCCCGCACCCATTAGGGGAGCTTCGCCATCCACAAAATCTTTAGCTGTTGCTGTCAATGCGGAATCTGCTAAACCAAAGGTTTTTCCTTGATTGGGGTTAACCGAAACAGTCGCCTTCTTGGGACTAATTATAAATTTCCCAATAGTATAGCCTATGTTGTACTGATAGGTTACATCCAGTTGGCTGCCTGTTTCGATAATCTTAACAACCGGTTCAGAGAAATCGTATTCGCCTGCATTAACTCCGGATGCCGTTGCATCTTTCACTATTAAAAGTTCATGACCGTTTTTTAGAGCTGGTGGTGTAATAACACCCGTTACCGACTGCTTTGT
>CAYSTR010000282.1:0-4371 GCA_964433745.1 uncultured Oscillospiraceae bacterium
AGAGTGCCACTTGGGAGCGTAGTCTACGAATACCTTTTCCGATGCAAACTCCAGCTCGTCTATGATAACGTTCATAATAGGATCTGTCTTTAGCTTCTCGTTCGCAGTACGTGATGCTGTGAGCCAACCCAATGCTTCATAGTACTTTGTCTGTGAATCGGGTGTGAGCATATACTTGATGAACTCCCAAGCGCCGTCCATCTTGTCTGTGTTGCCGCTGTTGAACGCCTCGAATGACCAGCAGGAGCTCCAGCTGATACGCTTGCCGTTCTCAGGAAGCGGCATGGGAGCTGCACCGTAACGGAATGTTACTTCATTGTTTTTAAGAACATAGTATTCGTCGGAGACCGCTGTCATCATTGCTAAACGTCCGCTTACAAAACCGTCTGCGGAGAGAGCACTGTTTGCATCGCGGAAATCACGCAGCTGCTGGAATGAATATTCATCGTTAAAGTTTATCATCCAGTCAAGAACTGCCTTGTTTTCTGGAGTGTCTACTGCGGGGTTTAAGTCCTTATCGAAGAAATCGAGATTTGACTGCCAGAGAAGTGTGAAGAAGTTGGACTGTCCGCTCATGGGGTCGTAGCCCAGCTGCTCGATAACGCCGTCCTTGTCCTTGTTGAGCTTCTTTGCCACAGTCTTTAGCTCATCCCAGGTCTTGGGAACGTCTGCTTCGGTGAGACCAGCTTCTTCAAACATGTCCAGGTTGTAGAACATGAGACGGCATGTGCTGGAAGCGGGTACTGCATAGTAGTTACCGTCATAAAGACCAAAGCTTGCCTCTATCTCATAGAGATCGCTCATGTCATAGTTATCTCTCTCGATGTAGGGTGTGAGGTTAACGGTTGTACCTGTGGATGCTCTCTGGGGAACATCATCAAGTGTGTACAGGAACACGTCAGGTGCAACGCCGCCTGCAAAAGCGGTGGTCATCTTGTCGAAATAATCGAAGAAGGAATATCCCACATGCTTGATTGTGTATTTATCCTGGATATCATTGAAGCCGTTTACGAGAGCCTCAAGCTCTGCAAAACCATCACTCCCGAGGGCAGTGATATCCCAATATTCTATCTCGATTCGTGCGCCTTGATTCTCTGATTTTGATTCTGCCTTTGAGCTTCCGTCAGCTGTACTGCCGGCGGATGAAGTGCCGTCACCAGAGCAAGCGGCAACACTCAAGCATAGAGCTAGAGCAGCAGCCAGTGCCATGGCTTTTTTTAGTGTCTTTTTCATCAGTTTTCTCCTTTTTTAATGGTTCGTTTATTAAAAGCAGGTTTTCCTGCGATTAACCCTTGATACCGCTGAAGGTAATACCCTCGATAAACTTCTTTTGTGCAAAGAAAAACATTAGAAGCGTAGGAATCATTGCAACAAGTGAAGCTGCCATTAATAGATTGTACTTAGACGTGTACTGTGTCTGGAACGACCTCAAACCAATCGCCAGAGTCATCTTAGTTTTGTCCGTCAGATAAATGAGCGGACCAAAAAAGTCATTCCACGTGAACATGAACGTAAAGAGTGCGACGGTAATAAGTCCGGGCTTTGCAAGCGGCAGTGTAAGACTAAAGAATATCCTAAACTGGCTGGCACCGTCCATATATCCGCTTTCCGCAAGCTCCTTGGGGATACCCATAAAGAACTGACGCAAAAGAAAGATATACATACTGCACCCGACCCCGAAAAAGCATGGAACAATCAATGGTATATAGGTATTGAGAAATCCCATCTTAGCATACATGGTGAACATGGGGATTAGTATAATCTGCGCCGGAATCATCATAAGCGCCATCATGACGGTAAACAGTATACCTTTTCCGGGAAACCGCAGCTTCGCAAACGCGTATGCCGTCAGTGATGAGGAAAACAGTGTTCCTAAGACGCAAAAGAATGCTATAATCGTGCTGTTAAAGAAGTAGCGCATAAAAGGAATGGCGGTCAGAGCGTCACTGTAGTTTTTAAAAACCAGCTTAGACGGCCAAAAAATCTTGGGATTAATCATCTCGGCAGGGGATTTAAGCGATGTGATTATCATCCAGAATAACGGAAAGATAAAGAATACTCCCAGCAGGATTAATACGGTGTGCAGAACAAGTGTTTTAATCAGCTGCCTTGTTTTCATGCTTTTAATCATATGAAACTCCTTTCGTAAAGCGCTAATCAAATGATTGTGGTATCATGCAGTGTTATAAAGCGCGGAGAATATACAGACGCCAGCCGATAGTTTGCTTCTAAAGACGGAGTGTTGACATTGTAGGAGACAAGAATACTGTCGGGAGTAGATATGTGCGAATGCGCCTTTGCGTTGTAGGTGTACACTGTCTCGTCTACAGTCCGTTTCTCGTCACAGAAGTATACGTGGTTTATATCCATGAAAGGCCCTGACGGGGTCTCGCCGATTGCATAGCTGACAAAGTCAGACTGAACGTCATATTGAAAGACCGCCAGAAACTTACCCTTGTTAGCACCCGCAGAAATCGGCATAACACTCATTTCACAGGAGACGTGCTCAAGTATGGGGACAGCGTTCTCCATTCCGGTGACATACTCATTTCCGTTATAGTATTCCCAATTATCTGTATTTTCAATTACTTCCGGTTTTGTTCGTGCCACAATTAATCGGCAGTTATTACTTATCATGTCATTATAATAGCCATATATGTAGATGAATCCGTCTCCCTCCGGTTGACCGCACGAAGCGCACATCGGCATAAATGATATTCCCATGACATACTGCATTCCATTAAACCGGCGGTACAGGTTAGTATTCGTGTGAACAGCGGCATCAAAGTCCGGACGCTTATTCTTAATCGGGACTTTTACCATGGTTACCGCTCTTACATCAAACTGGAAACCCTCCCGCTTCGTCTCGTCAAAAATGACGTTCATGGGAAACAGGTAGAGATATTCTCCCAACACGACCCCATCCTGTAGCCAGTACCATTCCTTAGTAGGATCGGTAGCCCCCACCGGGCAAAGTGTTGCTATGGGAAGTCCCTTTTCGTCACGCGAAACGAAAAACTCTATGTTTTTTATGTCCCTATTAAATATACCGTAGGTATTATTAGGCATATATACCGGCTCTATTCGCCTGTTTGTCTTATTGTCCACCTGACAGATAAACGTGTCGCCGAACACAAACATAGTGTCTTCACAATGTGCGCCATAGCTGTCATCGCCGTTTGTCAGATTAAAGGAGTTTATCCCGTCCGAACCCGCCCAACCGTCATAGCGTATGAGAGCGTTGGTGTACTCGAGGTTCTTTAAAGCAAAATAGCCCTGTCCTACAAAGAATACCACGCGGCACTCTCCGTCACAGCACACCTTTAAGTATCGTGCGGTCTTATTGTTCCCGCTTTCTTCTATCTCGTCAAATGTCGTTCCGTCACAGGAGATAAATACCCTGCATCTGTCTCCAGATATACTAAGCCGACCCACAGGAACAATATCCGATAATAATACTGTCACCTCATCCTCTTCCGCCGGGACATGCACCTGTGCAAGAAAATCATCATAACGATACATAGCCTACCTCATCTCTAATCATTTACAGGTCTACGATAGATTTATTCTGGGCGGAGCGGTGGATTCCTTTACTGCAAGCTCAACGCCCAAATATGTCTGGGTGTTTGTGCTTTTCTTAGCCATTAATGAAAGCAGCCTGGCAGCGGCAATACGCCCCATTTCCTCAAACGGCTGTATAATTGTAGTAATTCGCGGATATGAATATTCGGCTTCATCCGATCCGTCAAATCCGCTGACCGATACATCAAAGGGTACACGCAGACCCTCACGTTCAAGGGCTCTCATAACACGCAGAGCTATCTTGTCGTTCACACACTGCACCGCAGTTACTTCGTGATTCTTTACTAGATGTATTATCTTTTCAAGTTGTTTCGTGTTGGTGGTGTCATCTATAAAAAAGTTACTGTCAGGTTCAATGCCTTTTTCTGACAATGCCATGTTATAGCCTTTGAACCTATCCTGCTCTGCCGACAGATAGAATTTATCCGCCGCAAATATTATCTTTTTATGTCCCTCACCTATCAGGTATCTTGCCATCTGATAACCGCCATCTTGATTGTAGCAGGAAACGAGGGTATAGGGCATCTCTTTTATTCCGCGGTCGAGAAACACAACAGATATACCGCTCTCGATAAGCACGCGCAGGCTGTCCACATTCTCCTCCGGGTTAGCAGAGAACCAGATAATCCCGCTTACCTTTCTCTCAATGCACTCTTGCATAAGCTCTCTTTCGGATTCGCGCCTTTCCTCGCCGCACATTATGGTGAGAGAATATCCCTTATTTAAAAGATACTGCTGACTGCCCCTTATCATCTTCATAATTGAATTGTCAGATGCGTCAACCAAAAG
>CAYSTR010000283.1:0-4370 GCA_964433745.1 uncultured Oscillospiraceae bacterium
GGGCGTCCGGCAAAGGATAATCGCATGATGTTTAATGCAATAATATGGCTAGCCAGAAGCGGAGCGGCATGGAGAGATTTACCGGAAAGATATGGTCCGTGGGAAACCGTGTACAGCAAATTCAGGAAATGGCTAGATGACGGGATATTAGACAATATTTTCCGTGTATTGAGCCTTGATTCCGAACTTGAGGAGCTCAGTATAGACAGCACTATTGTCATAGCACATCAAGCCTCAGCTGAGGCTAAAAAGGGGGCGAAAGCTCCCAAATCGGGCGTAGTCGAGGAGGGTTAAGCACAAAAATTCACGCTGTTGTGGATGCACTGGGCTTGCCGGTATACTTTCTTTTGTCGGAGGGACAAAAACACGATGCTGCTTTTGCGACAGAGGTGTTATCTCATGTTGACATTACCGGCAGTGATGTTTTAGCAGATAAAGGCTATGATTCTGATGCTATTATTGACTTCATCTATGACCATGGTGGAGAGCCGACCATTCCCTCGAAAATCAACAGAGCTTTCCAACGAAGATGTGATTGGTGGCTTTACAAGGAGCGGCATTTGATAGAGAATTTCTTCTTGAAGCTAAAGAATTTCCGTCGGGTTGCCACTCGTTACGACAAGCTCTCTTTTACCTTTGCTGGCTTCGTCTGCATTGCGTCTATCTTGCTTTGGCTAAAATAGACTATTTCTATTCTTTTTCAAACACGCTCTAGTTAGCTATCATAGATTAGCATAGTATGAACCAGTGTTAGGATTTACATTTGCAAAATCTTCTTTTATTTTGCTTATTGAGAAATAGGTTTCAGCATAACCATCTTTAAACAATATCCTAACAATGTGTATGCCAGGAGACAGAGATTTTAGGTATTGGGGCAATAATGTAATAATTGTGCTACCAGTTCTTACAGTCCAATTATTACTCGGAACAATACTGCCATCAATCATCACACCTTCAAAATTATTAATATCTGCGTTTACTTTTAAAACTAAACCCATTGTGCTTAACAATAACCTGTCTGAGTTTATTGCTAATATACTGTATTGATTTGGGGTTGCTGCTTCAATGTCGTTCCAAGAACTGCTACCAATTACTGAGCCGGTTTCTCCATTGTATTCTGATTCACTGTTGTTATTTGAATAGATCCATTTAGCATATAAAATAATATCTGATGTTACCCTATCAAATTGAAAGTTCCAGATATTAACTAATTCTGCTTCTTTGTACCAACCAGCGAACTTGTACCCTACTTTGGTGGGGTCTGCAGGCTTAGAAATTGTACTGTTGTATTCAAGATTAATAGTATCTGAAATACTTGAACCACCGTTAGAGTTAAAGATGACTCTAAACTTATTAATATCTGCTGTTAATGATATAGGTTTACTCGCTTTGGACTCATTATTATGCACATCATATGAAGTTACTGTAAACCTATGAGTTTTGTTATTACTAAAATCAAGTCCTGTTATAGTTACAGTTGTTGCCGGAGCAACTGTTGCAGCTATCCTATTCCCACTTTCGTCATAAACAAAATAACCATGCAATCCAATATCAGTTCTTCCATAAATAGGAAGGATATCAGAGGAAGTATCCCAAGATAATTTTGCAGATGTAGAGTCTATAATTTCAGCCTTTACATTTGTAGGTACCGTAGGTGCTGATTTCATATCTTCAGAATAACGATATAAGTACTCCAGTTCGTTTAAAGTAACAAACTCATAGCCTTCTTGCTTTAATATATCCTCTGCCATTTTAATTCTAGTAGCACTATATTCCCAACTTAGAGCCATACAATGGGAAAATTGCGCATCGTTCTGTCCCTCCATCTGTGAGCGGATTGAATTAACTAGGTAACTGACAGCTAAAGCGTCCTTTCTGGCTGTTTCTGCTGAACTAACATCATGTAAAGGTGGATAAGCTGGAGAAGCTAAATCCCAACGTGTTAAATTGTGATGAATGGTTGTACCATTAGATAATACACCGTTTGCGTTAGGACCAGATATATTTTCAGGACGACCAAAATCAGCAACAATAGAAATTATATCAGGTATGTTGGGAAGAATGTAAGATTCAACGGCTTGTGTGTCTTGAGCAGTCCAATCCTGCAACGCATGAGAATATAATCCCAGCATCTCAATATCCATTGATGATAGTTGTGCATTTACTTGAGTGAAATAATCCTTCATAATAAACGCACGATCAACCGGATTCCCATTTTGGTCAAGGGAGCCGGCCTCGCCATAGCCTTTGTTTATATCACCATTACCCATGGGATACTCACTATTCGGAATACCCTGTAAAGGATAACAGTAACCAATACCAGAAACTTGACTGAAGAAATATTCATTTTCTGTGGCTGTATCATATACATGCTTATATGATGCGGGGGCTAAATATCGCATTGAAGGGGAAATACCAATATTATGAGCGACGTCACCTCTATTTGGGTCATCCCATAACATCCATTTCAGACCAAAACCCCAGTACCCGGGGGAGTCACCGGATTCGACCATTGTTATAGAAACATACTTTTTATTGGGGTTATAAGCCCTAAACTGCTTTTTACGTACTGCTTTTTGTACAAATTCTGAATTGTCAACTCTAGCACCTGACAGATACGAAAAATTACCTACCCATTCATTGGTCAATGTATACTTTCCAAATTGACCGCAGAACAGATTCCCGCCGTATTCATGCTTACCCAGTGAAACTAGTACAGGTTTACTATATATTGTACCATAAACTATAACATCATCAATGGTACTACCGTTTTTGGGAACAATTTTTATATATCTATAGCATGCTGCTGCGGGCATAACTACATTATAGCTATTGTTTGGAGCTTCTGTTTCCATCAGCTTAACAAGGTCATCATCTGTTCTTCCGTAAAGTGAACCACCATAAACCGAACCGTACACTTCAAACCCATTTGTACCGGTTGTTTTTACAGTTAATCCCTTAATATCCGTGACAATTCCCATATCAATGACTTTACTGTCTGCTTGCAATATGGTATCAACTGGTTTTCGTTCCTCAGTTAATATCTTGACTTCTCCTATTTGTTGCTCAAGTATCTTTAAAGAAGCTATTTCAAAATATGGATATGTCATATCGCTGGGAGAAACAATTTTTAGATACTTCATAAAGATAGGGGTGTCTAGAATGTACTTTTTTCTGGTTGTTACCAGTCCGCCGTCTGTTAACAAATCAATATAGCTTATACCGTCGGTAGAATATAAAATGTTAACCTGACTGGGAACGTAACCCCAAAAAATATCCAGTATACTAATATCATAAACACTGTCCATTGTGATTATGAGTTCTTTGTCAGTTAATTCAGTCCAAACAGTAGTTTTAAAATAGGTGTTTTCATTGCCATCTATGGCATTTAACGCACCATAACTAAACTGGTCGTTGTCAAAACAGCCATTTGATGATGCATATGAATCTACCGTCCTATCAATATAGCTTACCTCTTGTGCATCTGTTAAAACGCTAAAAACCTGTAATGCCATATAATATGGAGACGATATCCGAACATACCGTGCTATAACCCCTTTGGGATCTTCGGTTCCTTTTGGCAGGATATGTGATTTAGTTCCTGAATATGAGCTTTCAAATGTACCTGTATCAAATAATGTCGTAAATGTGCTGCCGTCATTTGATACTTCAATGGAATAACCAAATGTCCCTTCAAATGACAAATCTAGCCCCATTATATTATGCGCAGTACCTAAGTCTACTGTCAACCACACAGGTGAACCATCTGTATTTGAACACCAACGTGTTAAACCATTACCATCTAGTGCGGAACTTGCTCCATATCCGCCCAAATTGGCCGTTTCAGCGTCAGCTCCATTAAAATAACCGCTGGCTGCTGCTAGTTTTCCGGCAGCTGCATCAGAATACTTTGGCGCACATAGAACTGAAAATCTCCAGATAGATAAGTAGTTGTTTTTACTAGTATCATTTACATAATCAACATCTACCGTCACCCGAACATACCGAGCCACAGTATTTTTTACAGAGTCGTGAGTTGGAATTTTTTCAGCACCGGCCTGTGTTATCAAACCATATACTAAAGGATTTCCATCTGTCTTTAACAACGGTGTGTAGCTAACATCATCTAGGGAATACTCAACCCTAGCTCCTTGGTTATAAGCCCAAAGACCTTCAATAGCACCGATTTCATAAGACTGCCCCAAATCCACCTTCCACCACTGAGGATTGCCTGAATGTAGTGATTCATTTCCTGTAACAAACCATGTTCCCTCACTACCATCAATAGCATTTTTTGCAGCGGCGGTGTCCATGTTTCCATATACACTAGAGGATGAGGCCTTTGCTTTACTGTCGCGGCATGCATCAAA
>CAYSTR010000284.1:0-4361 GCA_964433745.1 uncultured Oscillospiraceae bacterium
TCAAAAAGGTTGCAGAGTTTTTCAGCGTGCCATATGAATACCTGCTGGGAGAAACGGACAGCAAGGTGTGGGCGAATATGACGGTTGCCGCCGAATTAGGTTTATCAGATAGAGCGGTGGAACGATTACGTTCGTGGGTAGCCGTTGCAAAAGAAAACAAGACCGACATACCTCGCAGTGAGGTTATATCAGACTTGTTGGCAAGTGATGGTTTTGAGCGTTTCATTGATTGTGTACGTAAGTTTGTTGGTGAATATCTCGGACATAGGTTTTATGAGGATGAGCAGGAGCGGAATGAGTCTGTGGCTGTTGCAGATAGCCTTGTGGGAATATCGCCATATGAGGTTGACCAGTATGCTCGGTCAATAGGGTATCGGGCTATCAACGCAGAGGATTTTTCGGATTTATACCGTCATCAGGCGTTGGAGCAATTAGGACAGCATTTGGCGGTGTTTCCGGAGGAATACTGGGTAGCGTACCGACTGGAAAACGATAACAACACAGAGTGACAAGTTATAGCAATTCAGTGTAGCTTTTTGGTAGCAAAATCAATGATTTTGTCCCCTGTAACTCACGAAAAAGCCGGTGGTGGTATCTAAATACCCTCACCGGCTTTTTGCATCCTATTGCGGTATTTTATCCATAAAAATGCTGAATCCGAACCCACCACCAATCGGCACAATAGCCGTTCGATAAGAGTTCGGATTACAGCGCTTTGTCTTGAAGCGTACCTATTAATACAATTAAACGATTATTTGCTTCTGCACTTTTATAGTGCAAAATTTTATCCTGGTGCATAACATGGCAAATCTTACACCAATTAAATTTTGTTATAAAGCAACACCCTATCTCATCTGCTCACAGTAATTTATTATCCCATTTTTACAACTCAAAGTGCGAAAGAAACATTAATCATTTTTATGTTTAAATCTATATTACTATTTTTAACATCATCTCAATAATATATTGTCATTCTTAACTCATTGTTATGATATATGTGTTATAGTAAAGCTGTACTAATTAGGGGTAATAGTTAGGAGAATTTATATGATTGGGCAAGACAGGGGTTATATTGAGAATAGATATTTGGATTATTGGAACAAAACAAACCATGATAGGCCACTTATCTCTGTATATTCCAACCGTAGAGGTGCAACATTTTCTAGTATGCCTACACCGAGGAATACAGAGGATATTTGGTTTGATATTGACTTTATAATAGCGCGTGCTCGTCATATTTTTAACACGACCTTTTACGGCGGGGAGGCATTTCCGCTTATCTACCCTAATCTGGGGCCGGATATTTTGGGAGCCATATGCGGATGCGGACTTCAGTTTGGCACCGATACCAGCTGGGCAGTACATAATGTTTCCGACTGGAGAAGCTTACCTAAGCTCGAGTTTTCACTCGACAATGAGTGGTTTGTGAAGCTTCAAAAAATAACAATGGCATTACTGGAGGATGCCGGGGACGATTACATAGTGGGCGTAACAGACCTTCACCCAGGTACGGACGGGTTAGTGTCATTGAGGGGTCCGGAGAAATTGTGTATAGACCTGTTCGATGAGCCGGAGGAGATAAAGTCTCGCATAGACGAAATGTTCGCGGTGTACAAGACCGTGCTGGTGGAACAAAACAAGCTGATTAGAACAGTACAAAAGCCTAGCACCAACTGGATGGGGATACTACATCCCGAAAAGGAATGGTATGTGACAAGCAGTGATTTTTCCGCCTTGATCTCAAGGGAGCAGTTTGATGAGTTTGTCGTGCCGGGGCTTTGTAACGAGCTTGACTTCCTGCCTGCCAGCATCTATCACCTAGACGGGGCAGGAGCGCTGCATCATCTGGACAGACTGCTGTCGCTTAATAAGCTAGATGGCATACAGTGGGTACAGGGGGCGGGTGCGCCTCCGGCACGTGAATGGATACATGTTTACAAGCAGATTCAAGAAGCTGGTAAGCTCATTGCCGCCCACTGTGAGCCGGAGGATATAAGACCCTTGTGCGAAAGCCTGCGCCCGGAGGGGGTACACCTTACCTGTTACGCACAAAATGAAACCCAGGCAGCCGAGCTTACCGAGCTAGCTTTAACTGTTTGCAACAAAAAGAGATAGAGGTGATACCTTTGGAATACAAGCCGCCAAAACGTTCCTTTTCTTACAATATAAGAAAGTATTGGGCGTTATATGCACTGCTTTTACCCGGTATCATATGGTTTATAGTGTTCAAGATTATGCCCCTTTATGGCATTGTAATTGCATTCCAGGACTATAAACCGTGGATTGGTGTGTGGGAAAGCCCTTTTGTCGGACTTAAACATTTTGAAAAGTTTATTAGCGGTGCTGATTTTTCCTACGTGCTTTTTAATGTTATCTTCTTAAACTCACTAAAGATTTTAATAGGACTGCCCGCTCCTGTTATACTAGCACTGGCATTGTCAAATATACAGAGCAGACGGCTTAGAAAAGGTATGCAGACCATCACCTTTTTCCCGCAGTTTTTCTCGTGGGTAGTAATATATGGTATACTTTACTCTGCCTTCAACTACAACTATGGTTCTATTAATAACCTGCTTGCGGCTGTTGGACTGGAGCGTATTGCACTCCTTGCTGAACCGCAGTATGCTGTGGCTGTGTTTGTAGGCAGCTATGTGTGGAAGTATATCGGCTGGAACTCGATTATCTATCTCGCTACGATAAGTAATATAGATCCGACATACTATGAAGCCGCCGCCATAGACGGGGCGACGCGCTGGCATCGGTTACGGTATATTACACTGCCATTCCTTATTCCGGTCATCATTGTCATCTTCCTTATTCAGCTAGGCTCAATGCTGTACGGCGATTTTGAGCATAATATCGTACTTATGGGACGCAACCCGCTTTACTACAAGGCTATAGATATGTTTGAGTCTTATGTATTCAGAAATGTATGGGTGAGCGGCAATGCATATAGCTTTGGTACGGCGGTGGGACTTTTTCAGGCTGTGTTTGGGAGTATCCTAGTGATCCTTTCAAACTTCTTTATAAGAAAAACCGGCCATCAAGGACTATGGTAAGGGGGGGATATACAGTGAAACGTACAGGCGGCGATAGGTTTATCTCAATCCTTAGTATTTTACTGGTAGGTATACTCTGCTTGACTGTTATTCTGCCTGTACTAAATATGATAGCAGGCTCCTTTAGTGCAGAGTCGGAGTTTGTCAAGGGTAATGTGGGGTTAATTCCGAAAGGCTTTACGCTAAGGGCATACAGTGAGCTTTTTTCCGGCACAAAGGTTATGAATATGATGAAAAACACCGTCTTTGTAACCGTCATCGGCACAGTTCTAAGTGTAATAACCACCATAATGTTTGCCTACCCCATATCGAAATCCCATCTGCCCTACAGGCGTCCTATTATGTTTCTTATGTACATATCGACCCTTTTCAATCCCGGTATAGTACCCTTTGCCCTGTTGGTGCGTGATGTGGGACTTGCCAATTCACTGTGGTCACTGATAATTCCCACTATGATACTGCCGTGGAACATAATTCTTTTACGCAACTTCTTTACAGCAATTCCGTCCGAAATAGAGGACTCAGCAAAGATTGACGGCTGTAATGACTGGTCGGTGCTATTTCT
This sequence comes from uncultured Oscillospiraceae bacterium, assembly GCA_964433745.1. Lineage (GTDB taxonomy): Bacteria > Bacillota > Clostridia > Oscillospirales > Ruminococcaceae > CAYSTR01. The sequence continues at coordinate 3,625 of CAYSTR010000284.1, forward strand.
CGTGCTGCTGCCGCTGGCTATGCCTGGAATTGTGTCGATTGCACTGTTTTACTCCCTTGCGCGATGGAACGAATGGTTCTATGCACTTATTTTAAACCAAAAGGAAAACTGGACTATACAACTTCTTATAAGAGAGGTGCTTTCCTTTAACGGTTTAAGTGAGATTCAGCAAAGCGGACAGCTCTCCGGGGGACTGCCGCCTGCTGAAACATTAAAATTAGCTGTTGTACTGTTGACCTCGCTGCCTATTATGTGTGTCTATCCCTTCTTTCAAAAATATTTTGTGGAAGGTGTAACTATGGGAGCGGTTAAGGGTTAATGGTATTCAGAATAAGACTAGGAGGATAAAAAGGTGAAAAAAACTATAGCGATTCTTTGTGTATTATTTCTACTAGCTTGGTCACTGGCAGCCTGCAGCACCGGTTCAGCCGGTTCTTCCGCCGCCTCTAAGGCAAGTTCGGTCTCGACGGGTAATAACTCTCAAGCTGAAGAAACACCGGTTACCGAGGATGTAGGGGACGGCAGTCTTGTGATACTGACTGCAGACTGGTCGGGAAATCTTGACAATCCCGAAGAGAATGATATGGTTACAAAGGCCATCAGCGACAAGATTACAGCTGACAGGGGATATACCCTAACCCCGAAGGTAGAGTTTTACCCCGGCGGAGAGTATTCCGGTAAGCTCAACAGTATTTTGGGTATGAATGCCGATTCTATCGATGCCTTTACGATGTGGT
>CAYSTR010000285.1:0-4335 GCA_964433745.1 uncultured Oscillospiraceae bacterium
GAGGGGCTAAACCTTGTGCATGGTTTAGCCCCTCTTGCTTTTCTTCTCTTTTCTGAGGTGTTTGCTCATCGTGAGAGCATAAAACAATAGGACTAAATCAGCAAAACCCTTGTAAATAAAGGATTTTCTAATTTAGTCCTATTATATCGTCAGCGTGGGCTTGCGTTGATTTTGAACGTTCTACAATCCTCATTAAGCAGCAATTAGCCTATGACCGTAAAGAAAAGGCTTACAAGCTTACGACTTTGATGAATGACAAAGCCCGAATAATATGCCCCGCTCCAGCGGTAATGCAGAAGCTAAGGGAGCAGAAGATAAAACAATCAGAAATGCAGCTTGCCGCTGGTAGTGCGTGGACCTAAAACCATTGTAATCTCTTTAGGCTTGTCGGAATTGCGTTTCCACGATTTGCGTCACTCATACGCCGTGGCTGCGCTACAATCTGGTGACGATGTTAAGACGGTTCAAGAAGCTCTCGGACACCATGCAGCCGCATTTACCCTTGATGTATACGGGCATGTCACGGATAAAATGAAGTCTGAATCGGCGGCTCGAATGGAAGCATTTATAGAGGGTGTAAATAGCTGTAAAGGGTAAATTAAAGGGTATTTCGTAAAATGAGCATAATAAAAAACCGCCTAAACATACTGTTTAAGCGGTTTTACGCATTGGTCGGGGCGACAGGACTTGAACCTGCGGCATCTTGCTCCCAAAGCAAGCACTCTACCAAACTGAGCTACGCCCCGACATTAAAACCAATACTTGCGGGCTGCCAAAAAGGCAACCCGCATAATATATTCGATTACTGCTTAGCTATAAGCTTCCATTTTCCGTCAACCAACTCGTACTTCTTAGTCTGTTTGCTGATTTTCGGCTCTCTTCTGTCTTTGTTAACCGTAGGTTCTTTTATATCAGAAAGCTTCTCACCGTCTCTTAACGGTCTTGCCATTATAACGAAACGACATTCTTCACTTCTGTTATAAACTGCAAGCTCTGGTCCATATCTATATTCACCTGTACATGTAGAAAGTGTTAATATTTTATCATTTTTGTTAACATCCACATCAAAGTCCAGATAAGAACGATCCTTTGCTTGTGCTAACATATCTTCATAAGCTTTGTCCTCGGGAGAAGCATCAATGTAGTAAAACTCCACTTCCGTATCCATTGCCGAGAAAATAACATAGGTCTGTGTTTTATCACCGATGGTAAGGGTGACATATTTGTGTTTCTTTGCAAATTCAAGATCCTTGAGCTTTAATAAATCGCCAAAATGTTCGTTGAGAAGCTCTGGTTTTGTGGTTTCTGTTAAATTGTGTCCGTAAATAACAGTGTTGCGTACCATCTTGTCAAAACTCTCAAGATTTGCTTTATGACTAGCCGTTATACTACCTCGAATATCTAATGCTTTATCTACATTATACTTTAAATAATAATAGTCGGCAGCATTTTGGTCACCGGGTTTTTGCATAACAGGAAAGTTTATCTTTGTATCGGGTATATTAAGCCATGCTTTTGCATCAGGATTCTTTTTTGCTGTTGCTTTAAACTCTTCCATCTGCTCTTTTGTAAGAACAGGTAATACCTCTGCGGTTTCGACTGGTTTAGATGAGCTTGATTGAACAGAAGATACTGATGATGTAGAGGAGCTAGATTCTTCAATTACCTCATCATCAGCCGGGCTGGGTTTTAATAAAACTACTAAGCTAATGATAATACCAATAAGTAATACTGCCGGAATTACGTAATACAAAAGAAAAACTCTTGGATTCTCCTTAACCCCTTTTATAAACCGTTGGAATTTATTTGTCGAACTAAGCTTAGACATATGTAAAAATTACCACCTTTAATATTTTTCTATACCATTATACATAATAAAAAAGCAAATTTCAAGCAAATGGAAAAAAGTTCAGATATTGGAAACACTTTTAACAATCTGTGCCCCTATCATAGACAAGGGCAGCTGCTTGCTAACCGCTCCCACATTAAATGCAACCATAGGCATACCGTATACAACAGAGCTTTCCTGATCCTGTCCGATGGTGAAAGCTCCATTGTTTTTCATTGATAATAGCCCTTTGGCTCCGTCTGCACCCATTCCTGTTAGGATTACACCTATGGCTTTATTACCCGCAACAGAAGCGACCGATTCAAACAGCACATCCACAGAGGGACAGTGCCCGCTTACCTTCGGTCCGTTTTCACTCTTTACAAAATATCCTTTTGCGTCTTTGGCTAGTCTAAGATGATAGTCACCGGCGGCAATAATAATCTGCCCTCTCGTAACTCGATCGCCATTAACGGCTTCCTTTACACTCATCTTACATATCTTGTTAAGACGTTCAGCATACATCTGCGTAAAAACTGGAGGCATGTGCTGTACAATGACAACACCTGGGGTATTCTCCGGAAGATCCCTCACAACTTCCAGAATCGCCTCTGTTCCGCCTGTAGACGCACCTATTGCTATCAATGTATCATTGGAGAAGCCTTTTATAGGTACATCAATAGGTGCACTCGGCAGCTTAACAGTACGAATATGCGCAGATCTTGCCACCTTAATTTTCACAATCAGCTCGTTAATAAATGATCCGAACCCCTCTCCTGTGCCGTAGCGCGGCTTTCTTACGAAATCAACAGCACCAGCACTTAAAGCATCCAGAACATTTATAGGAAGCGAGCTTACCACAACTACAGGTACAGGGTAAACAGGTAAAAGCTTTTTTATAAAATCAATCCCATTCATACCGGGCATTTCTACATCCATCGTGACTACATCCGGTTTAAGAAGCGGGATCTTCTCAAATGCATCAGTTGCATCCACACAAGTACCTACCACTTGAATATCAGGTGTTTTTGAGATTTCAAGCTTTAAAGACTCCCTAAACAATAGAGAATCGTCCACCAATAACACCTTAATCTTTTGCAAGTACATTTCCCTCCTATAGCTTCTTCTGATAGATAGCGGGCATTATATAGTTATATTTAGATTTCTCTCTATTTATAACCTCCGAATGACCAATAAACAGAAATCCTCCCGGTGCTGTAGCCTCATAGAACTTATCTATAAGCGTATCCTTAGTATTGGAATCAAAATATATCATTACATTCCTGCAGAATATTAGGTCGAAAGGCTTTTTATAGACAAACGGCTCCATTAAGTTAAAAGGTTTGAATATAACCTCTTTTCTTATGTTGTCGTGAACGGTGTAGCTGCCATCCTTTTGTGCAGAAAAATACTTTGTAAGCCATTGTTGCGGTACATCACGCATGGTATCCATTGTATATCTCGCTTCGGCGGCCTTTTCAAGTGCTTTCATTGAGATGTCCGTAGCCAATATCGTAGTATCCCACATGGATTTTTGGCTGCCAAAATATTGATCTATCACCATAGCGATATTGTAAGGCTCTTGACCAGTGGAACACGCAGCACTCCATATACGAATATCCTTAGATTTAACATGCTTCTCAAAAAATGGAAGCACGGTTTCTGACAGATAATTGAAATGCTCCATTTCACGCATAAAATAAGTGTGATTGGTTGTCAGCTTGTTTAAAAGAAGTGTTACCTCTGCTCCTGTGGTATCCTTTAGGACAATATCCATATACTGTGCAAAACTGTCAAGTCCGCGTTCTGCCAGCATTCCGGAGAGCCGCCCTTCAACTAGTGTGCGTTTCTTCTCAAGATTAATACCATATTTTTTCTTTATATAGGAATAAAGCGTCAGAAATTCTTGATCGGTAATTGTTAACATAGCTCTCCTTTACAGAAACTTAGCGCAGTCAATATTCAAGATAACTCTGTTGCTTGTTTTAGTTATATTCTTAAGATGATGGCTGACATTTATACCTGTAAATTCCGGGATAGATGAAAAATCCTCCTGTGAAACGGTATAAACATCGCTTACTTCATCTACAATGAGACCTACGCTTACATCATCCACACCCAAAACAATAATACATGTTTTATCATCATACGGCCTTTCTTCCTTCATAAATTTAAGCCGTACATCCGTAACAGGTACAATCTTACCGCGAAGATTAATTATTCCTTTAATATGATTGGGAACAAACGGAACCTGTGCAATACCCGTTATCTGGTTTATTCCGATTATCTCGGTAATGTATTTAATCTCGACTCCGTATATCTCTTCACCTATATAAAAAGTCAGATATTGTCCGTCAAGATCATCGGCGACCATAACCTTGTTTAACTCCTCGCTCATTTTAATACCCCCGTTATATTAATTGTTGATTTCTAGTTATCAAGAAGACCTTGCGCATCCAGTATAAGGCTGATATTACCGTCGCCTAAAATTGTACAGCCCGCCAGAC
>CAYSTR010000286.1:0-4327 GCA_964433745.1 uncultured Oscillospiraceae bacterium
CTTTTGTGTCTGTGCGCTGTGGGTAAATATCAATATCTTCTTTCGTGCGCCGAGCTGTTTTAGGGTCTTGAATATCTTATCAAGTGCCGACATCAAGAGCTTCTCTTTGTTTTATTAGCGATGTAAAAGGTATATGTGTTTGTTGCGGGCTTTCCGCATATTTCACATTTCATAATAGTATTACTCCTTGTAATTACTCTTTCGGCGGTATCAAATATTAATTCCTGCTTTCGATGGATTAGTGCAAGATATATTGCCGCCAATCAACATAAACCGTGACTCTTTTTATCGCTTATTAGCTCAAAAAAGAAATAGCTTCTATTCCTGCCATTTTCGATCATTATAATAGACTATTAATTACTAGTTTGTGTTTCATAGATTCCTTCCTTTAAGCCTGTGTTGGAGACCACTTTAACCGCAGCGGACTGCATACCAATACCGACCTTTAGTTCGCCCACACCTTCCGTATCGGTAATACAGAAAAAGCAGATTCCCTCATAATGCTCTGAAATATTAACAACATTATTTTTCTTAGTCACATTAAAAACAAGGGGAGAATCGGGCGTGAGCATACCCATTTTTTCCCCGTTTAAAAACACCGCTCCTGCTTGATCTTTTCGAGAGCAAGAAATAGAGATTTGCTTTGGAGCATCTAAATCTTCCTGCAGAGAGATATTTTGAATAAAACGCAGCTTTTCTTGCGGCTTATCCGTTGGATAAATCTTTTTGATATTATCTCCATCTTTACTGCTACTCTTACCCTGCGATCGGTGAACAAAAGCCAGGATAATCATAAACAGACCAACGATGATTATACCATAAAACAAAATGTAACCACTTGAAATAGAGAGCAAAATCCCAACAAAGGCAATACCTATACCTACTAAAAGTTCTCTCATAAATTTTGACATAATTAACACCTCTTAATTATTTTTAACAGAGCCGTGAAATGGATAGTTGTAAATAGCATACCTTCCCCTTATTTTGGGGATAACGAATCGCAAGATATCCAATAGCGATTGCCCCCCGAAAGAAACAACTGCACTGACTCCTATTGAAATAAACCATAGTTTTTTGGCATATAACCCTCCTCATAAATGCAGATTTAAAACAGGCAAAAATGGGTAGGTTATTTGTTATCCAGTAAAAACTGCTCTATCTTTTGAATAACCCCATCGGTATAGAGCATATCATAGACAATGCCGTTTGAAACAAGCAGTTGAAAACTGCCAAAATTCGTATTATGTACCTGATTGGCACCCATTCCGAAGTTGGCGCCACCGACCAAACGATCCGCATCATCTTCTGTCATGCCTTTTCTTAGTGAACGCAAGCCCTCGAGCAGTTTTTTTGCCGCCGCTATCTTTGCATCCTTTTCCGCATCACCAAGCTGATCCTTTGATACACCGAGCTTCTCCAAATTGCGAAGTAAAGCATTTACCACATCAGGGTTAGAGGCGTTTTCAAGTAAGCTTTTCAATTCACCTATCGCCGCTTCGCCGCCGATTTTCCCAATTCCGTCTATCATCAGGGCACGGTAATAGCCATCTTGGCTATCATCCTTTGCACCACTTACCAAAATCCCCATTGCCTTTGGTGAACCAGTTTCGGCAAGCGCACGTTTTACATGATTGCCAATATCGCTGTCAGCAAGCTCTAAAAGTCTGGGAACCGCTATATCGCCCATAAGCCCAAGCCCGGCAATTACTCCCAACATACCCATATAGTCGCCGCCTCTAAATTTGCGCATAACGTCAAGCATGGGTTCGATGCTTCGCTCATCTTTAAGCTTGCCGAGAGCTTTTCCTGCGTATTCCACAACCGTATTTGTCTTGTCTAAAAGCGCTTCGATAAGTGGTATAACCGCTCTTTTATCACCCATTTCGCCCAGCGTTTGCGCGCACTTAAACCGCACTACCCACGAATCATCGTTTTTCATAGCGAAAATCAATGCGTCAAAAACTTCGCCGAATTTATACTTTTCAAGCGCAATCCCGGCATCCCTGCGCTTCTCCCAATTGGGATCTGATTTTAGGATATTGATTAGCTTCGTTGCCTCCGGATCTGCTTGCTTTTCCCCGCAAACCATGCAATATCCGTCTTGCCATTTGTGCGGTATTTGGCGGGTTTGCCCGCAACGCGAACACTTTTCTTCGCATTTGCCCTCTACTGTTATATAGCTATGTTCTCTTTTGCGCTCCTTGCGGCAGACACTACAACGCTCCGCACACTTGTTTTCTACGGGTTGCCAGTCGTGATTTTCGTTGAGCTTTGCTCCGCAAATCCGGCAGGTGCAGAAATTAAGCTCATGCCCCTCATTTCTGGTTTTGCCGCATTTCGTGCATTTGCAACCGTTCCACTTGTGACCAAATAAACATGCCATGCGCTTTTCCTCCTTAATCTAAAATTTCTTATTTTGTTTCAAGTTCATCTATGCGCCCTCTCTCAGCGGTCACTTACATCGGTAGGGTTTGTTCTTAACCGTTGAATGGGCGCATTCTACAAACATCAACGTAAGTTTCTATTAAGTGCTTCCGCCAAATCCTTTGCTTGCTGTCTTTCAAATTCACTCGGTATAATAATGGATTGTAAATCCACTTAGCCATTCACGTTTGGGGAAAAAATCACCTGTTCCCCTACACAAACGAGAAGCACTTTCATGACATTATCTTTTGTAGCTTCCCTTAGCTTAGCTCTTCCTGGATTAGTAAGTTTGAGCTCAATACCCCAAAAATCGCCTTGCCTGACCGCACCGGCAGAAATAAAATCTTCACTTACAAGCAGTATATTGCCGCTGTCATCTTGAATAGTCACAGGTCCATTTAAACTTGTCATTTTATCGGATACACCGAGTGGATTTATCGCAAAAACTACCGTCAAGACCGCACAAAGAAGAAGTGCCGCCGCACATGCTATTGATAGCGGAGATTTAAATAATCGTACAGGGATAAGGTTTTGCCAGCATTTTCTCAGAAAAAGAAATGTTAAGCTCGGATTAAGAATACCGGCAGCTATGTTTGCAAAGCCTAAGCTCCCCGAAAGCAGTGACTCTAAAATGCCGATAAGGGCACAGGCAAGAACCATAAAGTAACCAAGGCGCCTGCCGCAAAGCAGTACAAAAAAACCTGCGATACTCAATATCGACACAGCTAGCGGTATGTACGCCGACCTTTCAGAAGCTGCGATATAGTCGGTTGTAAAGAGCAGAAAACCCAATATACCGACATTTGCGGCAATGCATAGCACGCACCAAACCTTTGCACCATTTGTTAAGCGGCTCGCTTTTTCCATTTCAAGTGCCCTCCTTAAAAGTATAATTAGCTGAATTTTTTAAATGCACGCCTACTTTCCGTCCCATCAATCCGCACCCGCATAAAAAACCCAAATTATTTCACCTCTCTGTTTTATCGCCATCCAGCGTAATCCCATAGTTTGCGGCCAGTTTTCGCAAATCAAATTTTTTAAAGTATCTATAATATTTGCCCCAGTCGTGAATGCTGCCAGCATCCTGCCATCCTTTTTTTGAAACGCAACAAGCGGTTAAGTCGGCTCCATGTAATACCAGTTCATTAACCATTTCTTGATTGCGGTTTAAAATAGCGAAAAAGACTGGCGTAACATAAAGGCTCTCATTATCTCCGCCCATCATAGAAGCAATTTCCTTATTCTGTATTATTGCCGATATATTTAAATCGGCACCAGCCTCAATCAAGCTGCGAAGCTTTTCAATATCTCGATTTTCTCTGCACAGCTTCATAATCTGTTCGCCAAGCTTTTGCCGCTCTGATATTAATAAATGGGATCTTCGGCTTTCCCACGCGCTTTTACTCGATTCATCCGACATATATGGGTATATTGCGTCAAGGTCAGAAAGTGTTTTTATTGCAGAAATGGCGCGCTGCTGAAGCTTTGCTTTTTCGGACTGAATAGCCATATTTTTTACTAATTCAATACTAATGTCCGAAAGCTTAGATAAAGAGGCAGCGGCAATGCTATCTTGCGCAAATTCTGCAATATACCTAAGTAAATGCTCATCTGTAACGGCATCTAAGGCATGAATACCTTCGCTACTATCTTTCGTGTTTACAGCAATTTCGGTGCAGGCGCGCTCTTCCTCGCCCACAGCCCGCCATAGCGCAGCACGCACATCATACTCTTTTATGCTGCCCATAATGCGCTTAACGTCATTTTGGTCGGTCAGTTTTTTTGCCGCTACCAAACGCCACTGCTTTTCCTTAGTTTCTGCGACTATTCTGGCATACACTTCCTGGTTATCAATCCTATCAAGTACCATCGAAAGCATTTTATCTCTTGCTATCGTTGAGCG
>CAYSTR010000287.1:0-4306 GCA_964433745.1 uncultured Oscillospiraceae bacterium
CTGCGGGCTGCTCGGTCAAGCTTTGGGCACGGCGGCGGCTATAGCGATAATCTACGGATTGACCCCGCGCGGGGTATATGAGGGGCATATAGATGAGCTCAAACAGACACTCATGGGGGACGGCTGTTATCTGCCGTTCAACCGTCGTGCGCTGTCGCCGCTTATGAAGGATGTCACTATCACCGCCACGAGCGGCGATGTCTCGCTGCTAACCGATGGGTATGAGCGTAAGATCGGGGACACCGACCACGCATGGCAAGGGATAGCAGGGGACGAAATTATCCTCGACTTTAAAAGACCTACTGAGCTTTCCAGGTTACGAATTATCTTTGACAGCGACTTAAACCGCGAATGCTGGAAGGATTACCGTTGGTATGTGCGCGACTTTGTCATGAGGTGCAACATCTATCTCGACCATAAGCCGCTCACCGTGCCTGACACCATCGTCAAGGCTTTTGAGGTGCTTGCCGATACAGGTAATGGGGAGTGGAAGAGGGTTTATGTGACAGACAATAACTATCAACGCATGGTGGATGTGCCGCTCAAAGGAAGCTATAGGGCTGTAAAGCTAATACCACGTGAAACATGGGGATATGGAGCTGTTAGAGTCTATTCTGTGGAAATAGTATGATAAATTATTACTTAAATGGATTTCAAGGAAGATGAACAGCTTTAAAAGACCTCATCCTAGGGTAAGGTGTAATATGAACCATAAGATAACACGGTAATTCCTGCATTAACACAAAGCCTTTGTACCCGCTGTGCTGCAGTAATATCTCCAGCCCTACTACTTCATCTATGCTTTTTTGACGTATGTTACCGATGTTAATCCTATCTGCATCCTAAAACCTCATTTACCTAAGCTCTTTTAGAAGCCCTAACCATTGCTTTTATGTTCTCCAAAGGTACCTCCGGAGGCCATGCACAACCCGCACATAACACATCAATTCCATTTTTTATACATTCAACCGACATGCGTTCTACGAGATCTGCATCACCTCCGCACAATATCTTTAATGTATTCACATATCCAATAAGGGCCGTCTTACCCTTTAGCAATCTAACTGCCTTATTAATATCGGTTTGATCATCAAAGCTGATGCCCGTCATGCCTGTATCAAATATGTAATCAAGATGACCTGTTATATTACCGCATATATGTACTATAGAGGGAATTGGTATGGCAGTGCAAAGACGTTTATGGGCTGGGGCAAAAAACTGCTTATAAGCTTGAGGAGAGATTAGCTCCCCTGAGCAAGCCGCCTCTCCTACTACAATTACATGAGCACCAGCATTTACTTGCTCGGTAGAATATATTATACTTATCTCGGTAGTCTTTTCAAGAATAACTTTTAGTGTATCGGGCTCAGTTATGGTATATTCCAATATGCTTTCCATACCGTACAAACGTGTGGCAAGCGTAAACGGCCCCACAATCGAGCTAATAACAGGCAGCGCATCGTTGTATCGTTTGCGTGAAATATCTATTGCTTTAAGTACAACCGGGATTCTGCTTCTATCAAGAAAGCTTCTGTCCACTAAAAGCTCATTTGGGTTATTGTAGACATGGCTTCGCACCTGTGGGAGTGTAATTTTTGACCCATAATCAATTTCACAACCAAAAGCTTCCGCCTCGACAGTCATGTCAAATGGAAGCTTTATCGATTCTAGCCCCGAATATTCAAATGCAGCCGCAGCCAGAGTAACCATATCACAGGCATTTGTATGTGCTGTCAGGTAGTTCACACCACACAGCTCCATTAGCTCTGTAGTAACAGAGGTGAGCATCCCTACTGCTGGTACCCTGTCGCAGTACTTATGTGTAAGGGCATTTAGTAAACGTTCTGTGTTATTCATTAAAAACCTCTCGTATCTGTTATAATTAGCTGTTATTACCAAATTATCCTTTAATTGAGCCAATCATAACTCCTTTTACAAAATATTTCTGAACAAACGGATACACGCACAGAATAGGTGCTGTTGACACAACAATTAAGGCATACTTTAACACAGCAGCCATATTTGCCAGACGTTCCTGTAACTCTGGATCTGTAAACAAATTAGTGTCAATCTGCCCAACAACCAATATTTCGCGCAATATTATTTGAAGGGGATAAAGGGTACGGTTATTTATAAACATCAATGCATTGAAGTAAGCATTCCAGTGCCCGACCATGGAGAAAAGTGTTACAACTGCAATAACCGGTTTTGATAAAGGTATTAAAATCTTTACAAAAAAGCCCGCATGACTTAATCCGTCTATTCCTGCTGCTTCAAACAATTCTTGCGGAATGCTTGATTGTATAAACGTTCGTACGATAATCATATTATAAACCGACAGTGCCCCTGGGATCAAGAGCGCAAACCGTGTATTTAGAATTCGCAGTGTTTGGAGCTGCAGATAAAGCGGGATTAACCCTCCGCTAAAAAACATTGTAAAGGTAAAGATTAACATAAACAGGTTTCGTCCTTTTAGATTGGGACGGGACAGAGGGTACGCACATGTAAACACCATGATAAGATTTATGAGTGTACCGGTTATAACATAGAAAACGGTATTGGCATAGGAACGCCAAATATCAGGGTAGCTAAACACTGCCTTGTAACCGTCCAAAGAAAAATCTACAGGCAGCAGAACAACTCTGCCGCTAGACACCGCTTGTCCGGATGAGAATGAAGCAGACAAAACATAAACTAGAGGATAGGTGACTAAAATGAGCAAAAAACAAAGAAAGACTGCTGAGATAATGTAAAATAATTTATCCGAACGGCTGTAAGTAATCTTCATCTTCTTTCCTCCTGACAAAACGTTAGAATAAGCCAGCATCTCCAATACGCTTGGATAATGTGTTAACAGTTATAAGCATTAGAAAATTGACAAAGGAATTGAACAATCCTATAGCCGTTGAATAGGAATAATCACCTGTACCAATAACCATTGCTATCTTGTAAACATAGGTTGATATAACTTCGCTTCTGGATATATTCAATGGATTTTGCATGAGATATGTTTTTTCAAATCCAACATTCATGATATTGCCTGCCGATAAAATCAACAGAATCATTGCTGTGGGCAGTATGCTGGGGAGGTCAATGAAGATAATTCGTTGAAACCTGGAAGCACCGTCAATCTCCGCTGCTTCATGCAGACATTCATCTACACCGGAGAGTGCAGCCATATAAATGATACTGCTCCAGCCGAGACTTTGCCAGATGCCTGACCAAACATATAGATGAGGAAATGCTCCCGGTTCGCCGAATAAATCTGTCATCATATTACCGCCGGATAATAACTGGTACAAAACCCCAAACGCACCTGTCCGCGGATTAAAAAGCTGCATGAGCATACCGACAATAACCACCACAGAAATAAAGTGCGGCATATAGGAAACAGTTTGGACAGTCTTTTTAAAGGCTTTCCCTGGAAATGCATTCAGGGTTAATGCTAAGATAATGGGTAACGGAAATCCTGCTATTAATCCGTAGAACGACAAAGATATTGTGTTCCAAAGAATAGTAAAGAAGTTATATGCGCCGAAGAACCGAAAGAAATTATCTAATCCCACCCATTTACTTCCCCATATTCCAAGAGAGAAATCGTATTTTTTAAATGCCAAGACGATTCCAGCCATTGGAATATATGAAATTAAGACTATGTACACCAGTGCAGGCAACAAGAAAGCATAAAGCTGCCAGTTATTAAGATATTTTATAAGAAACCGAGAATTATTTGTTGTTTTTCTTCTCCCCACGAAACTAGCCTCCTTAATAATAACTCAAGTCTTAGAATTTGTAAAGAGCGAGCCGAAACCCGCTCTTTACAAGAACTATACTAGTCTATTGGAATCGCTCATATGCCGCCTGATTATACTCAATGTACTTTTGAAGCCCCATCTTATCAAGCTCGGATAGATACTTATCCCAATCGCTCAATGGACGTTTGCCTGTAACAAATGCGACTGTTTGCTCCTTAACATAATCATCAATAACCACCTTTATATCAGCCAAGGCGGTAGTCTCTTCGGTTGTGTACGGAAGCATTACAATGAGCTCTGAACGAGGACGGAAAAACTTTGAATTATTGTTGAGAAAGTCTATCGCAGGAGTATATGGCGGGTTGGCTGCCTCTGGTGAATCCTTTCGGACAGGCGGAATTATACTGCCGGAGCCTACATTGGGATTATAGCGTGGTCCGCATTGTCCCCAAGTTTTGTTGTTCGGTTTTCCCCATGTATCATTAAGCAGAATGATTACATCGGTAGGATCACATGCATAGTCCTTCATAATTAGAGGATCGGTTGTCCAG
>CAYSTR010000288.1:0-4294 GCA_964433745.1 uncultured Oscillospiraceae bacterium
TTGGAAACCCTGAAAATCTTAAAGCTTTTTTTGATGCTGCAAAGGAATGTACATATAATTAATGTGGATAGGTGAATAGTTTGAAGATTTTATTAAGCGGAAACGATTGGAAAGCGGCACATATGATGCCCTCCGAAACCAATCCTACAGTCAGTATTATTAAACAGATAGCAAGCGGCAGTCTCTATGGGCCGGACTTTATAAATGCCACTGTACCCGGCGATGTACAGAGTGACGCTATAGAAGCGGGACTAATCCCGCCAATAGAGTACGGTTTTAACAGCCGTGCCGGAGAATGGGCATATCAGCGGGACTGGGTAATGTGCAAAGCCTTTACCCCCGCGCAGCCGGTATCCCCATATTCCAGGGTTATGCTGAAGTTTGGGGGTGTGGATTATGCTTGTGATGTTTTTCTCAATGGGCAATGGCTGGGTTATCACGAGGTGGCATGGACGGCATTTGAATTTGATGTAACAGACTTACTTAAATACGATTCATGTAACTCGCTTATAGTAATAATAAAAAATGCTCCCGAAGCGGAATGTCAATGGGGGAGAACCAGTGCAGTGAAGCACCTTAAAGCAAGGTTTGCTTACGGTTGGGATTGGTGTACCCGAATGGTACCGTTGGGGATATGGAAGGATGTAGAGCTTGAGTACTGCGCCGGAGCAAGAATATCAAATCTCTGGGTAAGACAAAATGTAAACCTCGACGATAACACAGCAACAGTCAGAGCGGTTATCACTGTTGACTGTGAACAGCCGGAGGAGACCTTAGTTAATGTTACCTTTAGGCAACCGAATGGAGAAAGCGTGACAGCCTCAATTAACGAATGCTTGAAAAATGGAGAGAACATACTAACACATACTATAAATCTAGATAATCCAATGCTCTGGTATCCAAACGGATACGGTGAACAGCCATTATACGAGCTTACAGCCGAACTGACTGTACAAAAGACAATCACCGATTGCCGAACCGTGCAGGTAGGATTAAGAAAAGTGGAATGGCTCTATAACGATAACGCGCCAGAGTCTGCACTAAAATATGTTGTGAAGATTAATGGGAAAAGGATATTCCTGAAAGGGTACAATGTTACCCCAATTCGTCAGCTATATGGACGGGTTCATTATGAGCAGTATAAGCGCAGAGCAGAGCTTGCCAAGGAGGCACATTGTAACTTTTTCCGTGTATGGGGCGGCGGTTTAGCAGAGCGTGAGGAATTTTACCGATTGTGTGACGAGATGGGTATCCTTGTAATGCAAGAGCTGTTCCAGTCATCAGCCGCTATTGACAACCACCCCTCAATGGATGAGGAATTTATAAGTCTATTGACCAATACAGCACAAGAATTTATCAAGGAGAGACGTAACCATGCCTGTCTGATAATATGGTGCGGGGGAAATGAGCTGTGTACCCGGGGGGAGATTGTATCTATAGACGGAGAGGTTCTGCGTCCCGATTGCATGGGTTTAGACGGCTATAAAACCTCTGTGGATAATAAGCCGTGGCTTCCGTTGACACCGGAATATCCTACACTAAAAGTATTGGGTGAGGTCGTCTTACGCACCGATCCCGATAGACGCTGGCTGCACACCTCTGGCAGCGGCCCTACAGAGAATGCCTCCCTTAACGCGTTGGGTAACATGCATGATGTGCATGGCCCATGGAACAATCTAGGACCTTTAGAACAGTACAATTTCTATAATAAGGTAGATATGTATGTACATATGGAGTTTGGCTGTGACGGATCGGCTTCGTTGCAGGCAATGCGTACATTTATGCCGGAGGATAAGCTGTGGCCGATAGACAGCACCAACACCGCCGCATGGCATCACGGGAGAATGTACACTGTAAATATAAAAGAGCGTACCGAGGAGTTTTTCGGAGAGATTGACTGCATAGAGGACTTCTGTGAGGCTAGCCGCTTTGTACAGGCCGAGGGGATTAGATATGCTATTGAGGCGCACCGCCGCCGCAAGTGGCAGGCGTCCGGATGTGTATTATGGCATATGGCTGAACCGTGGCCTAACGCTTGTGATACATGCAGCATTGACTTTTATTTGCAGCCCAAACCAGCTTATTATCTCACAAAACAAGCCTTAAGTCAGGTGCATATCTCTGCACAGTATGATACTGTTATTTGGGGAGATAAAAACGAGTTTTCATCGCGGATTTTTCTTCACAATGCCACAGATAAGCCATTTTCGGGAAGAGCAGAAATAAAAGTGGTTGGATGGGACGGCAAGATATACAGCTCCGCCGAGCTTGAGGTGATAATTGAGCCGGAGGGAACAAAAAAGGCGACTGAGATAACTTTAAACCCGCTTCCTAACCAGTTGTTTTTGCTTATCGCCACTCTTTATGACGGAGATAAAGAGGTTTCCAAGCACTATTCGGTTCATTCACCCAAAAAGGCTCATCCCTATAAAAGTATGTTAAGGGCGCAGCGTAATAGGCTAAAGGTGGAGTACCATGAGAAAACAATTACACTTAAAAACGAGGGAGATTCCATTATGTGCGGTGTGTTAATCGAAACCCCTCTAGATGAATGGGTAACCTTTAGCGACAATTATCTTGCGCTGATACCCGGTGAAACAAAGAGGGTGATTGTTGATAATAATTTTACAAAGCTTCTAATTAACGGCTTTGGAGTGTTACCGGCAGAGATAATAAGTATTTAAAGAGAAACCCCGGTACAGTCTTATAATTTAGCTGTACCGGGGATATTTACATATATGTATTACTAATCACGAGAAGCTTCTATCATGGCAAGGATATTGTCCGGCGGAACATTGGGGAGTATCTCCTCATGGCTGGGGGATATGACTATGCTTCCGCCTAATATATCCCTAACTCTGTGTACCTCATCCTTTATCTGCTGGGGTGAGGCGTTTACAAAGAAGCTCTGGGCATCAATACCCCCGACAAATGAAAGATCATTTTTATATGAAGCCAGTTCCTTTGCGCTCATTCCGGAGGCTTGTGCCTGTATGGGGTGAAGTATATCGACCCCTGCTTCGATTAGGTCGGGGATGATGCGGTAGATTGAGCCGCATGAGTGAAGCATAATGAGCTTATTATACTTTTTACCGATAGTAATCAGCCTTTTAAATGAGGGCATAACAAATCGTTTAAAGCAGTCCGGTGAGATGAACAGGTCAAGCTGCGTTCCGAAATCGTTCCCGAAAAACATGACATCAGCGCGGTCTCCCAGCCCAGAAAAAAATTTATCGTTTGCCGCAACATAGTAATCCACTACACGTTCGGTCACTGCATCAATAATTTTTGGATTATCGTACATCCTTGTAAAATAATTCTCCATACCGAAAAAGTCAGCTACATAGTGGAAAAATGGGCTCCACATACCAGTAAACACCATTTTATCCGGGAAACGCTCAATCTCCTTATATATTTCGGAGAAATCTAAGTATTTTACATCCGGCCAGGGGTATTTTTCAATGTCGGCTATTGTCTCGGCTTCGGCAAAACAGCCATTAGCACTGAGTGTCTCCCTCTTGGTGTTATAAGATGGATCAATAGCTGCAAGTCCATCCGGATGCTTGTATGCAGAGTCGCAGGGAAACCAGCGGCAATCGTCTCCCAGATATGTAAAGATGGCTTCCCTATTCGCATCTATACCCCATGTTTCAGCACAGATTGGAACTATGTCATCGCTGGGATGTCCTGTCCATACAGCGCTTCCGGCGGAGCTTGAATGTGTAAAAATCTCCTTAACTCTTTGTCTTTGATTTTTCATAATAAAAGGTTAAACCTAAATCCCACCCTTTTGTAATATTCGGTTTAACTTTATTTTACTAGATAAAGATATATACTGTCAATTAATATAATTCGATTATTTATGTGTTTTTTTCGGAAATTGCATAATAACGGAAAACGAATAAGAATACACAACCGCAAAAGGAGTGCATTTTACATTATTGAGGCATACGCACCAAAATCACGTCCTACCATACTGTGCCCCAGCTTTGTGCGTTCATTGCGTATACTCTCCAGTATGTGGCGCATGGTAACGGCAGAGTTTTGAGCTGCAGCTAAAAATGCCGCATTGAGCACCACATTCTTAATTGAGCCGCCGGAAAACTCGAATTGACCCGCCAAATACTCAAAATCTATATCTAAAAGCGGTGTATCCTTAGTAAAACAGCTCTCCCAGATCTCGCGGCGCAGCTCGGCATTGGGCATGGCAAAATCCATGACATACCTCATTCGGCGCATAAATGCTTCATCCACATTTTTTCTGTAGTTACTCGCTAACAGCACGATACCGTCA
>CAYSTR010000289.1:0-4269 GCA_964433745.1 uncultured Oscillospiraceae bacterium
ATAGTTTTTACCATTGTAACATAAATATTTACAAATTGTCAAGCGGTTTTTTAGCTTTGTTAAAACAATTATTGCCCCCACCCCACCTCCGTCCCATCCTTAAACAAAACCACAACCTCTGTCCCCGACCTCACCACCATCTGGTGCACAGTGGCATACCATACCCCCTCATCAAACTCGGCGAGCACCCCCTCCTGCCTGCCAAGCACCCGCAGAAACTGCTCCATAGCCTGCCGTTTATTGTTCCGGCTCTGCAGCTGCCCCTCCAGTTCAGCGATCCGCGCCATCGCGCTATTGTACCGCTCGACCTGCCCCTCATACCGGCGTGTGTACTCCTCCTGATCTCCCGCAACATGGGCGTTATCGGCTACCATCCTCCGCATAACCTCGAGCAGCACCTCGCTCTCATTTCGAAGGGTAGATAGTTCTCCCTCCAACACGGCATTATCGGTCAGCACCTTTATTATCCGCATATAAGCCGGAATAATTGTGTCCTTATCAGAGAACCGGCTGTTCATGACATCCACAAAAATCCGCTTTAATTCATCCTCATAAAAATGCGGTGTAGTACACTTCTCGATATTCTTAAACTTCCCGTTACACTGCCACACCGTCCGGCGGTATTTGCTGTTAGAATGCCACACCTTTGCACCATAAGCCGAACCGCAGTCACCGCAGATAATCCGCCCGGCAAAGCAACCGGATGTGGCAATACAGCGCATCCCTTTACGGCGCTTCAGCTCAAGCTGCACATGATCGAACAGCTCCTCACTCACGATTGCCGGATGGCTGCCCGTGACATAATACTGCGGTATCTCACCCTCGTTGACCTTCATCTTTTTGGTAAGATAGTTCGTGCAGAATGTCTTTTGAAGCAGCGCTTCCCCCTTGTACTTTTCATTCGACAATACGCTCTCTATAACACAAGCCTGCCAGTTTCTCTTACCGGCAGGTGTGGGTATCCCCTCACTCGTAAGCTGCATAGCAATACCCGACGGGGTCATACCGCCCATAAACATAATATAAATCCTGCGAACCAGCTCCGCTTGCTCCTCATTGATGACCGGCTGCCCGTTTTCCCCCTTTTCATATCCCAGAAAGCGCTTGTATGGCATGGAAACCCTACCCTCAGACATGCGGTGACGATGCCCCCATTTTACATTCTCGCTGAGGTTTCTGCTCTCCTCCTGTGCAATGCTCGACAGTATTGTGATCGTAAGCTCTGCTGTAGGGTCGAATGTCCATAGGTTGTGATTCTCAAAGAATACCTCCACACCCTTTTCCTTGAGCATACGCACGGTGCTGATGGAATCGACTGTGTTACGCGCAAAGCGAGAAATAGTCTTTGTAATGATAAGGTCAATCTTACCGTCCAGCGCATCGGCAATCATCTTTTGAAACCCCTTACGCCGCTTGATGCTCGTCCCGGATATACCCTCGTCCGCATACAAGCCGACAAAGGTCCATTCTGCGTGGTTAGCGATGTAGTTAGTATAGTAATCCACCTGTGCCTCATAGCTCGTGAGCTGCTCATCATTGTCGGTGGATACACGGGCATATCCGGCTACCCTTCTGCGCGTTACCGCCGACAGCGGCACTGATGTGTAAAGCTGTACTGTCGGTGGGATCATGGTTATTGCTTTAGCTGTAGACATAGCCCTTACTCCTTAGCTCATACTCACGCTGCCGTTCGGCGGCCTGTGCTTTCTTTTCTTCTGTCCAGCTATCACGACGAGAAGGGTTTTCCCACTGCTTCGTGATCTTGTTTCCGTCGGGCTCTATAAGGACAAGTGTGTTCTCTTTGGGTATATGTATTTCCTTAAAAGGGACATCACCTACCAGATCAATTAATATATTCTCCGGTATCTGCTGAGAAGGGCAGTGCTTCTTGCCCTTTGAATTAAACGTCTTACATATCCAAACCGGCTTCTCATACCTGCTCCCTGCATTACTGATCTTCCTGCGATAGTGCTTACCGCATATACCGCAGACAAGCTTACCGCTGAAATCATACCGGCGCTGAAGCTGCCCTTTGTTGATCTCCCTGGTTGCTTTTTCAATCTGTACAGCCGCAAAGGTTTCCCGGTCAATAATGGGCTCATGACTACACTCAACCAAATACATAGCCAACTCGCCCTTGTTATACCGCTTCCTTTTATTGATGTGGTTCTCTATAAACGTCTTTTGTAGTAACAGGTCACCTATATATTTCTCGCAGGACAGCATATTGCTGATTGTGTTTAGATGCCAGTCACCGCCGGAACGTGTAGGAACACGCATACCCTCGAGCTTATTGGATATCGCCTGTAATCCCATCCCGCTTAGGTAATCCGCAAATATCATCTGCACTACAGAAGCCTCTTCGGGCACGATGTGAAGCTGCCCGTCTACAAGCCGGTATCCGTAAAGATTAATGCTATGCAGCTCACCGCGCTTCATCTTACTTCTGATGCGCCACTTACAGTTCTCGCTGACCGCCCGGCTTTCCTCCTGCGCGACAGAAGCGAGGAGAGTGAGCACCATCTCACCCTCCCCGCTGTCCGAGTACAGATTCTCTTTTTCAAACCAGACGGTAATCCCCTTCGCTTTAAGTTCTCGCACTATAGACAGCAGTGTAACCGTGTTTCTCGCAAACCGAGAGATCGATTTTGTGATGATCATATCGACCTTTCCAGCACGGCAATCCTCCAGTAACCGGTTAAGCTCGGGGCGGGTATCCTTTGTGCCGCTCAAAGCTTCGTCCGCATATACCCGGACAAACTGCCATTCGGGATGGTTTTGTATAAGGGAACTGTAGTAGCTGATCTGTGCCGACAATGATTTAAGCATGGCATCCTTCCCCGATGATACACGCGCATATGCCGCTACACGTTTACGCTTTATTACCGGTGCATTCGGCGGGGTTATTCTTCTTACGGTTTTAGCCAATGAAACTCCTCCTTCCTCGTGTTGTATCTTACCATCAATAGCGCATTGTATCAAGTAGATTAAGGGTATATTCCGGCTATAATAGGCCGAAATTCAGCCATCAACAGGGAGTCTATTTTGTCAAAGTCGTACGGTTCAATAATGCCCTGCCGTAGCATGGATTTTGCCAGAGCTACAGCGGTGCGGTATAGCCGTTCGCGCTCAAACTGCTCGTGTGTCATGACAAGTATGTCCTTTCTTGAATCGGTTTGATATATAACAGACGTGGCAGCAATACTTTCTACCAGCATCATAGCTTTCAAACTTACTGCCGCAAAAAGCGCAGGCAATAGTATGCGCGCCCTTTTTGTTTACCTGATCACGGTTATCGTTCCACCAGATCTGTCTGCATGTATCGGAACAAAACCGCTTTATCTTGCGGTGCGGTTTTTGTGTTACTTCCTTGCCGCATTGTTTACAGACATCGGCTGATATGTTAACGGCTAAAGTGTCCTTATTTCGGTTGCAGAAGGTCTTAACCGTGTTCTGTGGTATGTTCAAAGCAGCAGCTATTTGTGAGTAGCTTTTACCGCCCCGCCGCATTTGTATAATTGTGTTCTTTTGTATGTCGTTCATCTGTGTCAACCTCCCATTAATAAAGATAGGGAGCGGTCTATTATAACCGCTCCCTATATACGTTTTATCTACATTAGCTGTAGATGATATATCCATTGAACCCAGCTTTCTTGAGACTTGTAAGCATAGCTTCCGCATTTGCTTTAGTTGAGAATGAGCCTACTTGAACCCGGTAGAGCTTCCCGCCGGTAGTTGGAGCTTCCGGAGCTGGTGTTGGTGTGACAGAGACTTGTGGAACAACAGTCGTGGTTGCACCATAATACTTCTTAACATTACCCATGAACGCGCCCCAATGGGGCAGAATATATGCCGGGCAGTATTTCTTTGCATAGAAATAGCTATGTGTATACACATCTGTATCTGGGGACAGTCCATGTGCTTTAAGCAGATATGTTACTAGCTTCGCGGTCGTATCCTCACTCTGGGGATCATTCCCGATACACTCGATAGAGATTGTATCCAGGTTCCCGCCGATGGTCTCGCCGGGACGTTGAGACGAG
Source organism: uncultured Oscillospiraceae bacterium (assembly GCA_964433745.1). Taxonomy (GTDB): domain Bacteria; phylum Bacillota; class Clostridia; order Oscillospirales; family Ruminococcaceae; genus CAYSTR01. Next base: position 4,044 of record CAYSTR010000289.1, read on the forward strand.
CGCCGGGTCGAGCCGTCCGCAGCGTGCCAGCCCTGCTCTGATTCGTCCAGCTGCTGCCAGATTTCGTTCTTCCAGACCCAGAAGTGCACACATACGCCGCCCATGTTACAGTTAGGCCATGTCCCGCGAGCATACTGCTCAGCGGGATTTGTTCCCGCCGCGGCGACGATGTCCTCGGTGTTGTGGACTGTGATGCCCTTCGGCTTGCCCGTACCGGCAAGCTGAG
>CAYSTR010000290.1:0-4265 GCA_964433745.1 uncultured Oscillospiraceae bacterium
CCGGCGGCTTAGTTACTTCAAAGCTGTTTTTGTATAATGTGATTATAAACCCAGAACATATTCAGCAGTATTGGCCACTTGCTAAAATATACTAACTAGTATATCATAGAGCTAAATAAATGAAAGGTGAAATATATTATGACAAAGACAGAAGAGGTTTATGAATATATCAGACAAAGCATAATGGAGGGGAAGTACGCTCGGAATGAAGTCATAAACGAGCTTACTATCGCTAGTAAATATAATGTTAGCAAATCACCAGCGCGTGAGGCGCTTGCTATGCTTTGTCAAGAGGGATATTTGGTGAAATATGCAAGAAAGGGGTATTTCGTTCATGAAATGACCTTGCAAGAGTATGCACAGCTTATTCAATATCGAATTGTCTTAGAGAGCGCGATAATCAAAATCATTATAAAAACCTGTGAAGATAGCGTGATAATGGCTATGAAAGAAAGCCTGACGAAAGAGTTTGTGCCCTATCTAAAGGCGAACAAAGAGAATACCGATTTTCATCTGGCCCTTAGCAAGCTCGCCGGAAACACATTTATGACTGATGCGCTTAAAAGCGTCCTGTGCAAAAACGCTAGAAATACCGGCATAAGCTGGTATCAGGACACAAAAGAGGATTTTCACAGGGATCACCGTGCGCTGTTAGACGCGATTCTCGCTCGGGATGAGGAACGCGCTGTCGCTCTCGTCGCGGCGGATGCTTCACAAAGCGACCTGGTTTCGATGATAAACAACGTCAAATAAAGGGGTGATATTGTGGCAAGATACATCATTAAGCGGCTGTTGTTGACCATTCCCACGCTTTTGGCTGTGATTTTTCTGGTGTTTGTAACGCTTAACATCACGCCAAGCAACCCAGGCGAAATGATCTTGGGAAAAGACGCCGCAAAAGCAGATATCGAGGCGCTAAACAAAAGCTTCGGTCTTGATAAGCCGGTAATAACGCGGTTTGTCAACTATGTCGGAAACGTTTTACAAGGTGATTTTGGCCGCTCTTATCGAACAAACAAACCTGTTGTCGATGAGCTTTTTGAAAAGTTCCCCGTCACTTTGACACTTGTTATAATGACGATGTGCCTGTCATATCCGATAGGACTGGGAATTGGGATTTTGTGCGGCATTAAGCAGTATTCATTCTTTGATGTTACCGCCACAGTCACGGCTCTCGTTCTGGCCGCGATTCCCGGCTTTTTGACGGCGATAGTGTTAATGCTGATATTTTCATTGAAGCTGAAATGGTTGCCGTCAGGCGGTATAGGTTCTTGGAAAAACTTTGTGCTGCCCGTTGCAACGTCGATTATATCTGGTGTTGCCGGCAATATTCGTACATCACGCGCCCTTGTTATAGAGACAATGAGACAGGACTATGTGCGTTCTGCAAAGGCAAAGGGCGCTAGCAAGGGGCTGATTATACGCCGTCATGTGTTGAAAAATGCTCTTCGCCCCGTCTTTGTCTCTCTTGGGATGAGCTTTTCGTTCGCTCTCGGTGGTTCAGTTATAACCGAAACCATTTTCGGCCTTCCCGGTGTAGGTTCGGTAATATTACGCGCTGTTCAAGTAAAGGACATTCCGATGATTTTGCTCTCAACGATATTTTTGGCGTCGGTTTATTGTGTAATGATGATCGTAGCCGATCTTATCAACGCGTATATTGACCCGCGTATCAGAGCCCAGTTTGCCAGATAGTGAGGGAGAGATATGAAAAAACCAAAACAGTTTGCGGATTTTTGGAGAAGATTCAGCCGAAACAAAACCTCGGTCGTGGCATTTTTTATCATAGCGATTATGCTGTTTTTTGCAATTTTCGCCGATGCCTTTGCCAGCTATGAATTCGATGTATTACAGCCTGATGTAAGCGCGCTTATGAAGCCGCCAAGCAGTGAGCACATTTTCGGCACAGATATGATGGGGCGTGACATGTTTGCGCGAATTATCCACGGGGCGAGGTATTCACTTTCGATAGGGCTGGTGTCATCGTTTGCGATAATAATTTTCGGAAGCATAGTCGGCTCTGCCGCGGCGTTTTTCGGCGGTTGGATAGACAACGCGATAATGCGTGTGTGTGATGTGTTTATGTGCGTTCCGGGAACGCTAATGACTATGACCCTCGTTATAATTTTGGGTTCGGGAATACGCTCACTCATACTCGCCCTTGTAATCAGCGGTATTCCGGGTTGTGCGATATACATACGAGCGCTTGTGCTTAATATAGTCAGACAGGATTATATAGAGTCAGCAAAGGCGAGTGGTGTGAGAACACTAAGGATTTTACTTTTCCACGTTGTTCCCAATGCAATGGGGCCGATAATCGTCTCAATGACAATGAATATTTCGGGGCTTATTATGACGGGAAGCGGACTCTCTTTTATCGGAATAGGGGTAAAGCCCCCAATTCCGGAGTGGGGCACGATGGTTTCAGAGGGGCGACAATTTATGCGTAACGCACCGCACCTGATACTCGTTCCCGGAATTGCCATCGGTCTTGCAGCGCTAGCTTTTAATCTTTTGGGCGACGGACTAGCCGACGCTCTTGACCCCCGTATGAAAGATTGAGGTGGCAAATGGAAAAATATCTATCGGTAAATGATTTAAAGGTGATTTACACCTCGGGCAGAAGCACGGTTCACGCGGTAAACGGCGCGAGTTTTGAGCTTCAAAAAAAGCAAACCCTCGGTCTTGTCGGCGAAACGGGTGCAGGAAAAACAACGATCGCCTTGAGCATAATGAGGCTTCTTCATGAACGTTCGGCTAAGATCCTCTCTGGGTCCATCAGCTTTGATGGGTTAGAGCTTTTGTCGCTCACAGAAAAACAGATGCAGGCAATTCGCGGCGGCAGAATAGCTATGATCTTTCAAGACCCGATGACAAGCCTTAACCCATCTTTGACGGTTGGCAGACAGATGAGAGAGGCTCTAGAGCTTCACAACTATGAGAAAAAGTCACCATCGGCACTAGATGAGCGCGTTGACGAACTTCTAAAGCTGGTTGGAATAGACCCTTCGCGCAAAAAATCATATCCCCACGAGTTTTCCGGCGGAATGAAACAGCGAATTGTTATAGCGACGGCCCTCGCATGTAATCCGGAACTTCTTATAGCAGATGAGCCGACAAGTGCCTTAGATGTCACGATTCAAGCTCAGGTGCTTGCGCTGATGGAAAATCTCAAGCAAACTCTCGATATGGCCATGATAATGATAACCCACGATTTAGGCATTATAGCAAAAACCTGTGACACTATCGGCGTCGTTTATGCGGGTGAGATCATAGAGTTTGGCACGTTTGAGGACATTTTTCTGAAAAAAGAACATCATCCATACACTATTGGGTTATTTGAGTCGATTCCCAACATTCACTCTAACGAAAAGCGTTTAAATCCTATTGAGGGGCTTATGCCCGATCCGACAAACTTGCCGTCCGGGTGCAGATTTCATCCGCGGTGCAAAAAGTGCTCAGAGCTTTGCAAAACAACCGCGCCGGAGCAATATACCTTCGGTTCCCACAAAATTAAATGTCATCTGTTTGCAAAGGGGGTGAATGAGCTTGGCTGAAATTCTATTAGAGACGCGCGGACTGAAAAAATATTTTAACGTCGGCAAGAACCTTAAATTGCACGCGGTTGACAATTTGGACATCAAGATTGAAAGAGGAAAAACTCTCGGCGTCGTCGGAGAGAGCGGATGTGGAAAAACAACCCTCGGCAGAGTTATTTTGGGGCTCATAGACTCTACGGCGGGCGAAATCATCTATAACGGCAAGAATATAGAGAAAATCAGCTCAGGCGGCATGAGAGAGCTCCGCAAAAAGATGCAAATAATCTTTCAGGACCCATATTCAAGCCTGAACCCGCGCCATTCGGTTTCACAAATTATCGGAGAGCCGCTGTTAGTCAATGGTATAGAGACAAACCTCGCAAAAAGGCGTGAGCGCGTTTTAGAGCTTATGAAAATCGTCGGCTTGGATGAGCGGTTTTACCACTCTTATCCCCATGAGCTAGATGGCGGCCGAAGGCAAAGAATAGGCATCGCTAAGGCGCTTTCGGTTAATCCGGAGTTTATCGTTTGCGATGAGCCTGTTTCAGCTCTCGACGTATCAATTCAGGCCCAAATACTCAATTTACTAATGGATTTGCAACAGCAAATGGGGCTTACATATATGTTCATAACCCATAATCTTTCTGTTGTGCGGCACATTTCTGATCAAATCGCCGTGTTGTATCTCGGCCAATGTGTAGAGCTTTGTGACGCAAAAGAGCTGTT
>CAYSTR010000291.1:0-4238 GCA_964433745.1 uncultured Oscillospiraceae bacterium
ACACACCCTCAAGCTGGGCGGCACGGCGGAGAAACTCGCGCTTACTAAGTCCCTTACACTCGCGGTACAGAGAGATTAGCTCCGTGAGCACCTCCTCGCCCTCACCGGGGCAAAACAGGTCGATAATCCCGGCTAACGGCTCGGGATTGGCACAGCAAGGCCCTCCCGCTATGACAATGGGGGTATCCTCTCCGCGCTCATCCGATTTTAGCGGCAGTCCCGCCAGGTTTAGCATATTGAGAATATTCGTGTAGGACAGCTCGTACTGGAGCGTAAAGCCGATAAAGTCAAAGGTACTGATGGGGTCTTTGGATTCTAGACCGTAAAGGGGAATACCTTCACAGCGCATCTGGCTCTCCATATCCTCATACGGTGCAAATACACGCTCGCACCACACACCGTCCATAGCATTCAGAAGCGAATATAGTATCTTAGTCCCCAGATGGGACATGCCCACATCGTAGGTATCGGGAAAACAGAATGCAAACCGTACGGGTAGAACCCGTTGCAGTTCCGAGGAAGCTGCGTAAAATTCATCGTCCTTATGGACGCTGTACATGCCGTTTCCGGTATATCTTGTCGGTTTTTGTACTTTTAGTAATATTTTTTCGAGTTTTTCAGATATTTCTTTCATTAATAACTTCTCCTAAGACGGTACATTTCACGCTCCCCCGCAGGGTCATGCCGTGAAAGGGGGTATTTTTTGACCGCGAACGCATATTCTCTCTGTCAACCGTCACATTGTTTATCATATCAAATAGCACAAGGTCGGCATATGCTCCCACAGTTATCCCTCCATATGGTATCCCTAAAATCCGGCGGGGATTTATACTCATAAGCTCTATTAGCCGCTCTAGCGTTATGGTTTTGTCCTGTACGAACGTCAGCATTGCGGAAAGTGAGGTTTCAAGCCCTGTGACACCGTTTGGTGCCTTCAAAAAGTCGGACTTCTCGCCGGGGGAATGGGGGGCGTGGTCGGTGGCGATACAGTCGATAGTGCCGTCCTTTATCCCTTCTATAAGGGCGAGACGGTCGCTTTCCTCTCTAAGCGGCGGGTTCATGCGATAGTCCGCATTTCTACTCATGAGAAACTCGTGTGTGAGCAGCAGATAGTGCGGTGCGGTCTCACATGTGACCGAAGCGCCCCTCGCCTTTGCCTGTCTTATTATGTCCACCGCTTCTTTGGTGGAGACATGGGCGATGTGTATGCGCGTACCTGTCTTTTCCGCAAGCTTTATGTCGCGCTCTGTGATAAGGTTCTCGGAACGGCGGTCAATACCCTTGACCCCCAACTTTGCGGATACACTGCCCTCGTGTATGATGCCGCCATTTACAATCGCCATATCCTCGCAGTGGGATATGAGCGGAATATTAAGCGCATGAGCACGAACAAGCGCCTCGGACAGAAGCTTTTGGTTCATGACAGGGTGACCGTCATCGGTGAACGCCTCTGCCCCCGCATCCTTTAGTGCGGACAGATCAGAAAGCGTCCCGCCCTTTTGCTCTACGGTAATTGCCGCCGATATATGTACCCGGCAGGGTGCAGTACGTGCTTTATTCTTTATATAGAGGATGGTTTCGGGATTGTCCGTGACAGGGGAGGTGTTAGGCATACAGAGAATATGTGTAAACCCACCCGCCGCCGCCGCCGCACAGCCCGAGAGTATGTCCTCCTTATGGAGAAATCCGGGGTCGCGCAGATGAACGTGTATATCAACAAGACCGGGGGCGGCAACGCATCCCCCGGCATCTATAACCCTGTCCCCAGTATTGGGGCTTATTCCGTCACTAAGAGCGGTGATTATACCGCCGTCTATCCTTATATCGCACTGTGTATCGTCTATAAGGGAAGCATTTTTTATCACAATGCTCATTGCTTACCTCCCGCCAGAATCCCGAACATTCTCTGGGATTCGCTATACACATCCAGTACAGACTGCTTCTGGGAAGAGGGTGGGATGCGAAAACCCAGATACAGAAGCTCCGCCAAATCCTTTAGCGGAATAGAACCAAAGCCGAAGGGATCCTCCTCGACATAATCGGTGTCCGAAAGCGGCAGCCCCTTTAGGCTTATGCGGTAGTCCTCCTCTGGATTAAGCTCCGGAAAGAGCACCTTTAGGTTGTCGAATATCTCCATATCGGCAAGATATTCATAACCCACATCATCAAACAGATAGATGTAGGATTCCCCCACCGATATCTCCGCCATGAGCTTCTGTACGGATGCCATGTACATCTGCGGGTCACCCTCACTGTCGGGGATGTTGGTTGAGCTTATCTGGACGAGCACCTGACCGTCTCCGTTTATATCGGGGGCAGCTGTTGTCATCTTGTCCTTGAGCACCGTCATCTGTCCGTCCGACAGGGAGAATCTACCCGTCACCAGCATGACTGTGATATCGGGCTTGGGTGTAAAGAATGCATCCTTTACAAACATTATGACCAAAATGAGCACAATACCGCCGATAATTATCTTTAGCTTGTTGTAATACCAAAAGTCAGAGAAGGTATACGGCTGTTTTTCTGCCATGCTAAACGAAACCTCTTTTCACTTCTATGTCTCGCGGCAATCAGCCATTCTGCGGCTTCATTGTCGGGAATAAAAGAACGTCTCTAATGGACGCGCTATCGGTCAGAAGCATTATGAGCCGGTCTATACCGAAGCCCAGTCCGCCTGTGGGGGGCATACCGTATTCAAGCGCTGTAATGAAGTCGTCATCCACCTGCGCATTAGCTCCCTGCGCGCGCCGTGCGGCAACCTGCTTCTCAAAACGCTCCCTCTGGTCGATGGGGTCGTTAAGCTCTGAAAACGCATTACCCATCTCCCGGGCGTAGATGAAGAACTCAAACCTCTCGGTAAACGCGGGGTTCTCGGGCTTGCGCTTTGCAAGCGGTGAGTTTTCCACCGGATAGTCATATATAAATGTGGGTTGTATAAGGTGCTCCTCTACGCGCTCCTCGAAAAACGCAATGAGCACATCGCCCTTTGTGGCTGTAGGCTCTACCTTTAGTCCGCTCTCCTTGGCTGCGGAGCGGGCGGTCTCGTCGCTGTCCCACGCGTCATAGTCGGCGTTTGCGTATACCTTGACCGATTCTGCCATGGTCATGCGCTTCCAGGGCGATACCATGTCAATCTCGGTGCCTTGATAGGGAATAACGCCGGTACCGCACACAGATAGCGTCAGCTTGCTATAAAGCTCCTCGACTAAATCCATCATACCGTAATAATCGGTGAATGCCTGGTACAGCTCGATTGAGGTAAACTCCGGATTGTGCTTTACCGACATACCCTCATTTCTAAAGATACGCCCTACCTCATAGACCTTATCAAAGCCGCCAACAATAAGACGTTTTAAGTACAGCTCCGTCTCAATACGCAGGTACATGTCAATGTCCAGCGTATTGTGGTGTGTAATGAACGGACGGGCGGCGGCACCGATTTCAAGCGTATGAAGAACCGGCGTCTCGACCTCAAGAAAGCCCTTTGCGTCTAGAAAATTCCGTATCTCACTTAAAATGCGGGAGCGCTTGATAAACGTATCGCGCACATCCGGGTTCACGATAAGGTCAACATAACGCTGACGGTAGCGAAGCTCGGTATCCTTTAGTCCGTGCCACTTCTCCGGCAGGGGCAGAAGCGACTTGGACAAAAGCGTAAGCGCCGTCGCCTTAACCGAAATCTCGCCGCGGCGGGTGCGAAATGCCTCTCCGTCCACACCCACGATATCGCCGATATCCCAGCGCTTGAATGCAGAATAGGTCTCCTCGCCCACATCATCTATCTTAATGTATACCTGTATGCGTCCTGTGCTGTCCTGAACATCGATGAAGTTCGCCTTGCCCATATCCCTCCAGGACATGATTCGTCCTGCTATGGATACGGGTTTTCCCTCCAATGTGTCAAAATCCGACACTATCTGTGCGGCGCGGTGTGTCTGGTCAAAGGTTGTAATCGAAAACGGATCGTTTCCCTCGTCCTTTAGTGTCTTTAGCTTGTCCCTGCGTATTGCAATAAGCTCTGAAACTGGTCTCTCCTCGGTATTGTGCAGATTGTCCATGTGCTAACCCCTTTATTTTGATATCTCCAGAATTTTAAATGAAATGAGCCCGGCGGGAGCGTCCACCTCAACATTGTCATGTACGCGCTTGCCCAGCAGTGCCTTACCCACAGGCGATTCGTCCGATATTTTATAGATGGACGGATCGGCCTCGGTAGAACCCACTATATGATAGGTAAC
>CAYSTR010000292.1:0-4238 GCA_964433745.1 uncultured Oscillospiraceae bacterium
GTGCTATCCAACAAACACTAATATTGCATTTGGTATACCAAGTGCATTGCTTGCCGGTAGTGAAATAGTTTTAGATGGAGCAAAGGTTATGCTCATAATCTTAGGCTACCATGAATCCCCATAAAACGCCAAATCTGTCTAAAAAGTTACCGACCAACTGACTGTACGATGTCTCGTGAAATGGATTCTCTGTGTCACTTTCTCCCTTGAGTAACTCATAACACGAAAGCAGCTCGTCTTTTGTGGCAAATGTAAGCACCAAATGAACAGCACCACAGTTTTCGGATTTGTTCAGATTTCCAAAAGCGTCGTTCAGCCAAACTATTTGTCCATGAATTATCATTTCAGCGTGTGCAATAGTGTTGCCGTGATAATCGTAATCACCAGCCGTTGAGTTGAACGCTCTTTCATAAATTGCAATTGCTTGCGAGCAATTCCCGCCGAAATGCAAATGTGGTATTAGCATATCAATTTCTCCTTCGTGTTTTATAAATTATCTTTGCAAAAAGTATACTACAAACCAACAAATATTTCAAACATTTTGTCCTGTCTTGACATCACCGTAATTAATCCCTAACCACATACCGCTCGCCCTCTTTTGCAAAGCACGCATTCACGCCCATCCCGGAAAGCTCCCGCGCAAACACATCCATCTCATCGTCCGTCCTGTCGGGGTGGTGGTGTGTGAACACTGTCCGCTTTACTCCACACTCCGTCGCCGTGCGCACACCCTGCTGCCATGTGGCATGACCTATATCGGCTCGATACTCCGCATCGCAGAACATACCATCGTATATGAGCAAATCAGAGCCGCTAACTTCCTCTAGAATCGCACCGTCAAACTCACCGCCGTGCTCGTAGTCCACTAGATACGAAATACGGATACCGTCATATGTGATTATAAAGCATGTACCCTCACATGGATGGTTTGAGGGGATTGTTTTTACACTCATACCCTCAAACAGCGAAAACGGCTGTAACGGAATAATCTCGGAGAAGGTGACGTTCGCCTTGTATGCATCGGGGGTGAACGGCCAGACAGGCGGCTGCATGAGCCTTGTCAGCTGTGCCTTAGCACCCAGTCCCCCGCGTTCTTTCGTTCTGATATGGACGTTTCTGCCGGGTACCTGTAGCCCCTTCCAAAATGTCAACCCGATTATATGGTCTAGGTGCGTGTGGGACAGGAGGATGTCACAGTCCCCGTTCAAGGGTGCGTTTAGCACACCCGAACCGCCGTCTAGAAGCAGCGTGTGTCCGTCCAAATCAAGAAGAAAACAGGTAGTATTCCCTCCGTACCGGCGCATGTCCGGGTTTAGTATTGGAATAGCCCCTCTGACGCCCAGTGCAGTCACGCAGACCATAAATTTTACTCCTATCCTAAAAACTCCATCAGCATAGAATCTGCAGGGACAAGCCCGGCATCTAAATCATAGAACTCATCCAGCTTATTTTTTAAATCCAGCACCTTAATAAAAAGCTCGTCACCTGTGGAAATCTCCTCCAGAATCGGTATGAGCTTGTGGTGATAGACGCATATCTCGTAGAGATGGAGCGTATTAATCCGTACCCGCGCCTCATTTCGGAAGGGACGGATATATAGATCCTCCCCGCGGCACACGCCCGGCCAGAGAGCAAAGGTATGTGAGGCCGCCGCCCCTCTGTGATTGTAATCGCGCACCATCCGGCGCATAAGCCGCACATTCCTCGAGGTCATGAGCAGTCTGCCGTCCTTTGTAAACTGGCTTGCCACACCCACATACAGCTTAAAGGTCTTGCGTTCGTAGCTATCCGACATGAGTATCGGGTTTAGGGCGTGTATCCCCTCTACAATGAGGATATCGTCTGGCTCCATACTAATGAGCTGCCCTTTTTCCAGTCTGCTGGCGGTCTTGAAATCGTATTCGGGAAACACCGCTTGTCCTTTGCGAATAAGCTCTGTGAAGCAGCGTTTTATCTCGTCAATATCCAGTGCGGTGACGTTCTCGATATCGGGGCTGCCGTACTCGTCCTTGGGGATTTTGTCGCTGTCGAGAAAGAAGTCGTCAAGAGATATGACATGCGCACTAATACCTATGGTATTGAGGCGTCCGCACAGCTTGTGGGCTGTCGTGGTCTTCCCCGAACCGGAGGGACCCGCCAGCAGCACAATCCCGCCGAAACGCTCCTTTTTAATAAGCTCTGCGGTTTTGACTATCTGGTTTTGATAGTTCACCTCCGAATATCCCACCAAATCCAGTGGTATCTTGTGTGCGCGTTCGTTTACAGAGAAAATGTCTATATTGCGTGTCAGTCCGTCAAAACTGTGACTCATAAAAGCTCTCTATCCTTTCCTTTCGCGCTAACAGCTCGTTAAACCCGCTTATATATTCGTACGGATACTTAAAGTTGAAGCTGCGCTCTATACTGCCGGTCACAGGAGAGATAAGCTTTGTCACCCCGCCTGCCCCACATGCCAATATAGTATGCGTTTCGTCCATACTGTATACATTGTAAAGCCCCTCATAAGATGGTTTTGCGTAGCCTATATTCTCTAGCCCCTGCACTGTCCCCTTTTGTCTATAGAGGTAGTAGGGTATATAACCGTCCGACAGTCGCTTGCCTGCGTAGCCTAGCATATCCTCCGCCGTCCTGCCGTCTGTTCCGCTTGCCGAAAGGCTTGCCGCCCGCTTGACGGTTAGGGTATGTACCGTTACACCCTCCGGAGAGAGCGCGTAAATCGTATCCATCGTGCGGACAAAGCTGTCATAGCTGTCACCGGGCAGTCCGGCTATGACATCCATATTTATATTAGAAAATCCCATAGTACGCGCCAGCTCAAAGCTTTCAAGCACCTGCGTTGACGTATGTGCCCGCCCGATGCCCCTAAGCACATCATCGTTTAGGCTCTGCGGATTAATACTTATCCTCCCCACACCGAAGCGTCTCATAATATCGAGCTTCTCTTTTGTGATGGTGTCCGCTCTGCCCGCTTCTATCGTGTACTCCTCTGACAGCTCAGGGCGAAATGCGGCAATAGCGGCTAAAATACGTTCAAACTGACCGTCACTCACCGACGTGGGAGTACCGCCGCCAAAGTAGACAGTCCTAAGTGATAGGTGTAGTCTCTTGGCTATCTCAAACGTCTCATAAAGCTCCTTAATAAGCAGCTCGGTGTATGGCTCTGTAAGCTTTTTTGCGCTCTCGTAGGGCTCGGACACAAATGAGCAGTAGGAGCAGCGGGTGGGGCAAAACGGCATGGCGATGTAAAGGCTGTAGCTGTCGGGCGTGTTTCTCGCCTTGATGGGCTGCTCCGCACGGTACACCTCAAACAGCGTATTTATGCTCTCACGACTTACTAGGTACTGTTCAGACAGAGTGCTCTCGATCTCCCCATCTGTAAGCCCCATGCCCTTTAGTCTGCTTATCTGCTTGACCGGACGTACTCCTGTCAGCACCCCAAACCGGGGACGCTTCTCCGTGAGCCGTGATAGTGCAGAGAAGATAAGCTTTGCCGCCTTTAACCTGCACTCCTCCTCCGGGTCGGGCACTTCTGTTTCGGATTGCGTAGAAAGCGACAGACTGCCGCCCCCCACATCCAGCTCAAGCAAAATGCGGACTAAGCCGCTCTCCCGCTTTACAGTCAGGTGCAGATAGTTTTCATAGGGTACACCCTCACATGCGTCAAGGGACTCCGGCACACGGTCGCCCTTGACGATACGCACAGGCATATCGTCAATAAAGCAGCGGGTCAGCGCTTCCGTTTCGTACCGAAACCCCTCATCATTTAGAAAGATATAGAAATTACCCATATTCTCGTTCTTTCGCTGTCTATAATAACCGTGGTTTTCTACGGTCGGTATTCTCTTTGGGCAGTTTAAAGAAATCCTCTATCTTCTCGTCCTCACGAAGCTCGCGTCCCATGACAACAAAGCGTACATCCTCGCGGTATTTCCCGCTCTTATAGGTGTACTTATAGGTACAGGTAGACAGTGTCAGTAAGCGGTCGAGCTTATCGACCTCCACATCAATGTCAAAAAACGAGCGATCCTTGGCTTGGCTTACAATGTCCTGAAACTCCTCCTGTCTAGGCTCGGTGTCGATGTAATAGAACACCGAGTTGTCCACCTCACAGTCCATGACCGAGAAGATAACAAACGGCAGCGTCTCCTCGCCGACTGTTAAGAGCATATAAGGGTGCTCTGACAAATATGTGGCATCGGAGTATTCAACTAGCTCGCCGAAGTACTTGGCATCGTTTT
>CAYSTR010000293.1:0-4232 GCA_964433745.1 uncultured Oscillospiraceae bacterium
GTTTCGGCGGTGATTATTGCATCGCAGAAAAAATCTACGGACACCGTCTTATCGCAAAGGAAAACCTGTGTGCGGTACTATCATCCTGTGCGGACGAGGGTGTTATGACTATTGATGAAGCTAGGTCCTGGCTATTACATATGCTTAATATTAATGCGGCTAAAGTCTATAACCTAAAGTGAGGAATTAAATATGATAGAATTTTCTGTTGACGCCCTATCGTCCGGAAAACCTTTTTTACATTATTGGGAGGAGTGTGTCGGCAGCGGTCACGCTTCCCTTGCGCTCCGTGCTGATTATCAAAGCCAGCTCAAACAGTGCCATGACGCACTGGGCTTTAGGTTTGTCCGTTTTCATGGTATACTGTGCGATGATATGAGCACATGTTCTGGAACAAAGGAGATGCCCTATTCTTTTTACAATGTTGACCAGATTATAGATTATCTGCTGTCTATAGGTATGAAGCCCCTTATTGAACTTAGCTTCATGCCGGAGAAGCTGGCATCCGGCGATAAGACCATCTTCCACTATAAGGGTAATATCACCCCTCCTACGGATTACGACGAGTGGGGCAGGCTCATAGGAGCACTTACTTCTCATCTTGTGGACAGATACGGTCTCCCGGAGGTAGCAAGCTGGTTTTTCGAGGTGTGGAACGAGCCGAACCTCATCTACTTCTGGTCGGGTACTAAAGAGGAGTACTTCAAGCTCTATAACTATGCAGCACGTGCAGTTAAGGCGGTAGATTCGTCACTGCGTGTGGGGGGCCCCGCCACTGCCGCCAATGCGTGGGTGGATGAGCTAATAGAGTACTGTAAAGCAGAGGATGTTCCATTAGACTTTGTGAGCACACACCATTACCCCACCGATGTTGCACTGGGACACTATCAGGACATGGAGCAGTGCATGGCAGACACCAAGCGCGGTACGGTTACCGAAATGGCAAAGTCAGTACGTGCACAGGCGGGAGACATGCCGCTTTTCTATACAGAATGGCACAATTCGCCCAGCTGCCGTGACCGTTACCACGATGACCCCTATGCGGCGGCATTTGTCATAAAGTCCATTGCCGACAATGACGGAATCGTGGATATGTACTCGTTCTGGACCTTCTCCGACATATTTGAGGAATTGTACTTTGCCTCCGCACCGTTCCACGGCGGCTTTGGGATGCTCAACATCCACGGTATAAAAAAGCCTGTATACAATGCTTTTTACATTCTTCACAGACTCGGAAATGAACGGCTCAATGTGACCTCCTCCGACCCGGACGCAACTGTAGAGTGTCTTGCTGTCAACGGTGATAAAGAGCTGGGGATTATCCTTTATAACCACGATGTTCCGCTGTCCGGTATACAAACGCATACGGTCAAGCTCGATGTAAAGGGGATATCCGATAATGCTGTGGTAAGGCTTGTGCGGATTGATGATACACATCTCAATCCCAAGGCGGAGTGGATAAAGCTGGGTGAGCCGGAGTATCTGACAAAAGAGCAGATAACACATCTAAAAGACTTTGGCGAGCTTCAGTTTACCGAGACTGTAATAAACGACGGACAGCTCGAGCTGACCATCCCGCCCCAGGGTATAATAGCTCTGTTTATCGAGAGGTGACATTATATGAGCGAGTTTTTGGGAAACTATGGAGAGATGGCGGTAACTATTGCAAAAAGCTGTCCTTACCCCTATTCATATCTTGCAAAGAACTGGTCCGAGCTTTCCACATGGCAGACCGTGACGAGAGGGCTTGTCCACAAGCTTTTGAGCTATGAGCCCGAACCTGTTCCTCTTGATCCACAGATTATGGAAAGCTTTACAAGCGATGGTCTCATAATTGAGCGCATTAGCTACGCTGCACCCCATGGACCGCGGACAGAGGCATTTTTTCTCCGTCCTGCTGATACATCGTGTAAGCTGCCCGGAGTGGTGGCTTTGCATGATCATGGTGGGTTTAAGTATTTCGGCAAGGAGAAGCTTGTAAAAACGCCGGGAGAGCCGCCCATACTGGATGAGTTCCGCAGTGAATGCTATGGCGGCGGTGCATGGGCTATGCGGCTTGCCAAAAGAGGATATGCCGTGCTTGTTCCGGATGTTTTCCTGTGGGGCTCCCGCCGGATGGACGTTAATCTCGTACCGGAGGAGTTTGTTACACATTTAAAAGAACTGGAACCGGGCAGTGATGCCTTCATAAGAGCGTATAATGATTTTGCAGGCGGATATGAGTCTGTAATCGCAAAATCCTTGTTTTTGGCGGGAACTACCTGGCCGGGGATAATGGCATATGACGACAGGCGCGCTGTGGACTATCTGGTCACACGCCCCGAGGTGGATACTGGCTTTATTGCGTGCGGCGGTCTATCGGGCGGCGGGGAGCGCACTATCTTCCTGTCGGGACTGGACAGCCGGATTAAAGCGGCATTTTGTGTGGGATTTATGTCCACATGGGAGAGCACGGTGCGTCACAGCATCACATGGCATACATGGATGCTGCACCTGCCGGGACTGCCTAATCTTCTGGATATGCCCGACATGATTTCACTTCATGGAAATAACCCGCTCATGGTGCTCTACGATATCGATGATCCCCTATGGGATATATCGGGTCAGCAGGCGGCACACGATAAGTTAGAAGCTATCTACAAAAAAATGGGGCAGGGCGGTCTTTACACCGGAAAATTCTATCCAGGGCCTCATAAGTTTGATATCGGGATGCAGGATGATGCATTCGATTGGCTGGATAGATTGAGATAAGTTTAAGCTGAAAGGAACTAATTGATGAGAAAGATATCCATAGTCACAGCTGATCCGCTGTTTATGAAGCAAGAAAACCCGAAACGCATAGAATTTACCGCAGAGGATTATGAGATTCGTTTATCCGAGCTGCGAAAGGCAATGGACGAAGAGGGGCTTTCCCATGTCCTAATCTATGGCGACCGTGAGCATTTTGCCAATGTCGCATATTTTACCGGTTTTGAGCCGCGTTTTGAAGAGACGCTGTTTATTCTGTCCGCACAGGATAAACGCACAATCCTGGTGGGAAACGAGAACATGTCCTACTCAAACATCATTCCTTTTCCCGTGGAGCGTATCCTATATCAGAACTTTAGTCTGCAAGGACAGCCTAGAGAAAAGGTAAAACCTCTAGACGAGATATTTGCCTCCCTTGGTATGGGTAAGGATACAAAAATCGGTATAGCCGGGTACAAATATTTCTATCCCGAATGTGACAGTGATGCCGATTCTATGCTCGATATCCCTGTTTACATATATAACGCATTGTTAAAGACAGTAACCGATAAAAACATTGTAAACTTTATTCGCCACATAACCTCTCTGCCGGACGGTATTCGCATGTGTATTCGCACCGCAAAGGAGATAGCACATGCAGAATATTATGCCTGTATCACGACTAACGTAATGCAAAGACTTTTAAAGGGATTAAAGCCGGGAGTTTCCGAAACTGAACTTTCCGCACAGGCAGGTCTGGATTTTACCCCCATGTCGGTATTTCCCATGCTTAACTTCGGTGAGAACATAGCCATAGGGCTTCGCAGTCCCGGTGAACGCACCCTATCTCTGGGTGAGCCGACAGGCATGTGCTACGCTGTCCGGTACGCTCTAACCTCCAGAGTGGGGGTTGCCGCTTACAATGAAGCGTCTTATAATGATGACTTAAAGGGTACAATCGAGGGCTTCTTTAAGCCATTCTGGGATGCAATCGCCACCTGGTACGAGAGTGTATATATAGGTGTTAAGGGCGGCCTAGTATATAAAAAGGTCATGGATATTATAGGCGGTGAAAAGTTTGGTGTGACGCTAAATCCCGGTCATTATATCGGCGGGGATGAGTGGACGAACAGCCCGTTTTTCGAGGGCTCAGAGACGCCTGTAAAGTACGGCGCACATCTTCAATGCGACATTATCGTCGGCAGCGGTAAGCCGCTTGCTACCGGTATATGCGAGGATGGTATAGTGCTGGCGGATGAGACGCTTAGGAATGAGCTTAAAGCGCAGTACCCGGAGGTCTGGGAGCGTATAGAGAAGCGGCGCGAGGTTATGAGTAATAATCTTGGTATGACACTCTCACCCGATGTTCTGCCGCTCTCAAATATGTGCGGTGCGTACTTCCCGTTCATGCTTGACACGACTAAGGTGTTTTCATTGAAATAGCATGTATTAACATAATGGGGTTTTTACATTATTAAATGTAAAAACCCTGTTTATCAGCATTG
>CAYSTR010000294.1:0-4229 GCA_964433745.1 uncultured Oscillospiraceae bacterium
ACTACCCCTCACTATCCACAGGACAGTAAGGGGCAGTTTGGCAAACCGATATTTCAATCTTTTATATAGAACCCCGTCTCATATCCGTCAGCACGGAGCAATAACCCCTTTGCCCATACCGGTGTGCGGCTCATCTGCTCACAAATAACATCAGCCGATATCTGCTTTTCTGCTTCTATCACGATCTCATCGTGAACGTGCATAACGATGGCACAGTGACGAAGTGATAACATAGTCTCGGATAGAATATCCCGGCTGATCGCCTGCACAATATTCTCCACGAATTTAGGACCATAGCTGTCACACCGCTCCCACTTTTTATTGCCACCGGCTCCCTCATATGTAACACAATCTGAACCGAACTGATTCGTACCGATGCGTGGTTTTACATACGCAAGCCGCCTGCCTGATGGCAGCGTGATAAACAACATTCCGCTTTGACAGGTAAACTTAATACCGTGTGTTTCTGTGCTGGTGCGCTGCTTAACAGCAGAGAGCACCGCTCTGTCCACATCCCACCAGAACCGCACGATATTGGGGTTTGCCGACCGCCAGGCGGTGACCAGAGCTTGAAGCTCATCCTCATCA
This sequence comes from uncultured Oscillospiraceae bacterium, assembly GCA_964433745.1. Taxonomy (GTDB): domain Bacteria; phylum Bacillota; class Clostridia; order Oscillospirales; family Ruminococcaceae; genus CAYSTR01. Next base: position 589 of record CAYSTR010000294.1, read on the forward strand.
AGTCCCATGTCCAACGCACCCATAGCTTTGAGAGCCCCAACCGAGCCGCCGTAACCGAGAGCAAGCTCAGCTATCTTCCCCTTTTGCCGAAGGGGACTACCCTTGGTGATTTCCTCAATCGGGACATGAAACATCTGGCTTGCGGACGCTTCATATATTTTTCCATGAGAAGAAAATACATCATTACGCCATCTCTCCCCGGCAAGCCAAGCGATCACACGGGCTTCGATAGCGGAAAAGTCCGCAACAATGAGCTTGCATCCTTCCTTTGGAACGAACGCTGTGCGGATAATCTCCGACAATACCTCCGGCACAGAATCGTAGAGCAGCTCGATCGCAGCAAAATTTCCGCTGCGTACTAATTCCCGCGCCTGCTCAAGGTCGGGCAGATGATTTTGGGGCAGGTTCTGCACCTGAACCAACCTACCAGCCCATCTGCCAGTACGGTTTGCGCCGTAGAACTGAAACATCCCTCTTGCCCGACCGTCAGCACAGACGCAGTTTTCCATAGCCTGGTACTTCTTAACAGAGGATTTCGCAAGCTGTTGTCTTAACAAGAGCACCTGTCCCAGATTATCCGGTGCGGTTTAGAGCAGATCAGAAACTGTCTTTTTCCCGAGCGTGTCGGTTTCAAGCCCGTTTTCAGAGAGCCACCTCTTCATCTGCACTACAGAGCTTGGGTTCTCGAGGTCAGTCATATCCCTCATCAAGCCGGTCAGCTCTGCGCGGGACTCCTCATCGGCTTTAATTGCATTACGGACGAGCGTCATATCGAGAGCAACTCCTCGATCGTTTATCTCTTGATCGAGCCGGTACTCCTCCCATACACTGTCAGGGACAGGAAACCCTGCCAGTTTATCCTGAACCGCCATCTCTGCTTCCACATCCCGCTGGTTATACGCTTTAAATGCTTCCCATTTCTCTGGAGCATGGATTGGCAGGTTGCGTGTTCGTTTACCGTTTACAGCTGTCGGTTTACAAGGTGAACAGAAATACTTGATCAGATCTTTTCCCTCTATGAGCTTCTGCTTATCTAACCCTAACACCGCACCGACACCGGCAAGGGATAGAGGGAGTCCCATATATGCCGACCAAACCATAGAGCAGCGCCAACTCGTTGGGGGAATGCGTAACCCCAGATATCGCGACAAGCAAACCCTCTCGAAGTTAGCATTAAACGCCCATTTTATGATACACTCATCAGTGAGTGCTGCTATTACATCAGGTGGTATTACATCACCACTAATAATATCAACAACATGCACATCACCGCCGTCTACCGAATACCCGAACAGCATCACCTCAAAATCCGGTGATTCTGTGTAGCGGTAGACCCCGCTTTTAGCGAGGTCTACACTGCTATATGTTTCTATATCTATGGATAACGTCCTCATGACAGGAAATCCTCGTCCTCGTCAGTGGCAAAATCGCCCTCAGCTCTGGACTTACCGCCAAGGGGCTGACCGTCGCGGAGCTTCTGGATGTTATTCAATCCGCAGGCAATCCCCTTATTGCCGTTACTGTTGAATGCGTAGAAATTAACCGAAGCTCGTGCATACACACCGCTATATATCTCTGAGCGTTCGAGGATAGGCTCACAGGTTTTGTCCACGATTCCCGGAGCGGTGGCACTGTTGGCGTTGATGAAGAAGCTGTCCTCGTAAGCTTCATCGTCGGAGCGGTCGATATCGCCGTCACGCAGCGGGGTCTTGAGGGATTTAAGCGGCGGTATAGATTTGCCGTTCCCCTTGAGCTTTGTCTGCCCCTCCTGGTATGCCGCTTCAATGGCAGCGTTTATTTTTGAGATGGTGCGAGTATCGGATTTAGGGATAATGATACTGACACTATACTTTGGTGTGCCCCCATTGATGGATTTCGGCTCCCATAGATTTGCATAGGAAAGACGGGCCTCACCTGTGATCACCTTTGTCTGGTTTACGGTATTAATCTGATTAGCCATTTTGTTTTTCCTCCATAAAATCATTTTTAGCTGTATGAATCGGTGGACGTTTATCTTTTAAAGGTACAAGGGTAGGCTTGCCGAGCGGCTTTTCAATGAGGCTACCGAGTAGATGAGAAAACTGCCTTTTCCCGAGAGCCTTTTCCATAGCGGTGATACCAAGTACACTTTGTTCGTATGGATCATACCCCGCCGCTTTTACTGTGTCGGCAACTGCCTCTTCATTTATATACCGGCGGTTGGAGCGTCCCTCCACGAGCTTCCAGCCGCACCATTCCTTACCGGCGACAGCGGATTGCAGTGCATACTCTTTTATGTCATTACCCCATGCGACAAGATCGTCGATTTTGTCAAGGATGGACTCGATCTCATCATCCTCAAGTAAAGGCGGTAATCGGAACTCGTACTTCGCCAGTTCCATATTCCTATCAGCACGGGCGCGGCAGTCGACCTTTGCTTTGCAGAACTGGCACCATTCACCTCAACTGTATGAACCTTCTCCGGCGTAAGCAAGGGCTGCTGTCGGTATTAATACTTCCTCTGCCCATTGGTAGAGGTATTCCTTTTGAACTGTATGTGTACTGACATTATCCCGCCGGGGCTGGAAGATGGTCATGGATACTGTACTGATGTCATATATTCCGTCGAAGAGCTCCAGTGCTCCGAGGGCATACAACATCATTTGCGGATTATCCTCAGCTTCAACCAAAACACCCTGTCCATGCTTGTAGTCGATGACATGCAGTGTGCCGTCGGTGATGATCAAGCAGTCGCCTGTACCAAAGCCGTCCTCTACATACTTTGAAAAATCGAGCCGCTGTTCTATGAGCACCTTTGGGTCAGAACAGGTCAGTTTTGCGGATTCCAAGAGCTCAAGGATGTATACGGCATATGCGCTGGCGCAATCCTCCATCTCGGCGCTGTATTGGGAGAGCGTTTTTATTGGGTTCTTCTCCTTGATGCCAAACATGTTTTTGAGCTTATGTTCACAGAGATTGTGTGCTTCTGTCCCTTCGGCGGCGTAATCGCTGGTTTGATCGTCATAGCTTTCGCACAGCCGCGCGGACGGCGGACAGTTGAGCCAGCGGTGACTTGACGATGCGGATAGGAGCGCATGTTTACCCATTCCCTAACCCCTCCGCATCGGCGAGCAGAGCTGCAAATCTATCCGGGTCTATCTCCGATAGCTTAGCCGCCCCATGCTTTTCTAGCAGCGCACGAACCTCTGCGGTGTAGCCGTCCCGGGATTTATCCGCAAGAACAGCCCGGACTTGCTCTAATGTGACCGGATTTGGTTTTTGGGTGGGCGGAACTGGCTTACTTTCTTCGGCATTGTTGCTTAAAAGTGATGATAGGCTTTCCGCTATGGCGTTTAGCGACTGCGCTGCATTGCGAAGTTCACTTATACAGAGATCGAGGTTACTCATCTTGCTCATTTGTATTCCCCCCTTTCTCTGTGGTTGCATTTTGCCTCTCCAGAGCTCGAAGCTTGTTGGCGAGGCGCCCCGACACGACGCTGATGGCTGTGAGGATGCCGACCAGCTCCTCATCGACTCGTGGTCGCGCATGTCCGTGGCGGCGATGGTTCCCTTTGGTTGCATTTATGTTCCTCCATTTCTGGGAGCAATTAACTGCCCCTCACTATCCACAGGACAGTAAGGGGCAGTTTGGCAACCAGAGG
>CAYSTR010000295.1:0-4226 GCA_964433745.1 uncultured Oscillospiraceae bacterium
ATAAACCGTCCTGGCTCCCCTGTCCCCGCTTCACCGTATACAGAGCCCAAGGGGGAGGCAGTTCTTCCCGAACCGGAAAAACCGGCTGTCGGGGAGGGGGAGGTGTTCTACACCCCCAGCGGAAGGGTATATCATATAAACAGGGACTGCTCCACGCTTAAACGTTCTACAAATATTCTTTCGGGGACAGTGGATAAAGCGAAGTCAGAGGGTAAAAATGACCCGTGCAAGATATGCGCGGGCTGAAAGAGGTAATAAATATGCGTATCATCAAGAAAAGTGAGACCATGACGTCCAAACAGCGTGTGAAGAACACATTTCTCTATGAAAAGACCGACCGTGTGACCATTGGGTATGAATCCAATGCGGGTATCAACGCACGGCTTAAAGAAGCACTGTCCGTGAACACAGACGAGGAGCTGCTAGTCGCACTGGGTGTGGACTATCGCCGGATTACAGCACCCTACACCGGAAAGGAGCTGTTTACTGCCCCGCCCGACAGGCGCGTCAATCAGCTGGAGGGCTGTATCATGCGCTGGGTGGAGCACGAGACCGGCGGCTACTGGGACTACTGTGACTATCCCTTAGAGGGCGCGGAGGACGAGGCATTCTTAAGCTTCAAGGTTCCCGACCCGGACGATTTTGACTATGACGCGGCGCTGGAGCAGGCAAAAAACACCCCCGATTTTGCCCTCTACGTAGGCGGTGCGGGCATCCCGGATGTCATAAACTCCAACGGACGCATAATGGGTATGGAGGACGTGCTATGCCATCTCATCACCGGAAACGAGGCTGCCATGGACTATATCATGCGCCGGGTCAAGTTCCATGAGGGGATGATTGAGCGCACACTGGATAAATGCAAGGGTTACATAGATTTTCTCTGGATGGGCGAGGATCTAGGCACACAGATTGCCCCGCTTATCGGGATTGACCTGTACCGACGGGTACTAAAGCCTATACATAAGCGTTTTGCCGATCTGGCGGCGGCGTACGGCATCCCCTCAATGATACACACCTGCGGCTCGTCCAGCTATGCCTATGAGGATTTTATCGAGATTGGCATAAAGGGCGTGGATACACTGCAGCCTGAGGCGGCAAACATGAGCCCTGCCTACCTCAAAAAGCATTTCGGCGGGCGGCTCAACTTCCGCGGCTGTATCTCTACGGCAGGTGAGCTAGCCTACGGTACGCCGGAGGATGTGACACGCGTGTGCCGCGAGACCCTCGACATAATGACACCGGGCGGCGGCTACCACTTTGCCCCCACTCATGCGATACAAGACAACTCCCCTGTGGAGAACGTTGTGGCGATGTACAATGCGGCGCATGATTATGTGATTAAATGGTAAGGGTATAGTGGGGGTATTATGACAGCTTTAGTTACTAATGTTCAGCCGTTTTCGGTGCATGACGGTCCCGGAATCCGCACCACCGTCTTTTTTAAGGGGTGCAATCTCAGGTGCTTCTGGTGTCATAATCCGGAGACGATTAGACCTGTTAAGGAGCTTATGTTTTACAAGAGCCGCTGTATCGGGTGCGGGGCATGTCTTGCCTTATGCGATTCTTTACCGGATGGTACACCGTCTGCACGGTTTTACAATCGACAGAGCAGAAAAGACGAAATAGCCACCGCGTGTTATGCCGAGGCTATAACGGCAGCCGCTAAAAGCTATGACGTACATTCGTTGTTTGAGCGGATTATGGCGGATAAGCACTACTACGACGCTTCGGGGGGCGGTGTGACCTTTTCGGGCGGTGAGCCGATTTTACAGGCGGACTTTCTCATGACATTGCTTCCCATGTGTAGAGAAAAAGGGATACATACCGCCGCCGAGACCGCCCTCAATCTGCCGTTTGATGTGATAGAACGGTTGTGCGGATACATTGATTTGTTCATCATCGACATAAAGCATATGGACAGCAGAAAGCACCGCCGCGCCACCGGAGCGGACAACACGCTCATTCTTGAAAATATTAGGCGGCTTACCTCACAAAGGGGCGGGAGCGGGATATTGATTCGTGTGCCTGTCATTCCGGGCTTTAATGATACGGTTTTTGATATGTCGGCAGTGGCGGAGTTTTTGTCGTCCCTAGGGCACACGCTTCCGGTGGAGCTTATGCCGTTTCACAAGCTATGTACCGGGAAGTATGAGGCGCTGGGCAGACATTTTCATGCGTCCGCGCTGGTTCCGCCCGATAAAACGCAGATAGAAGAGCTGTATACTCCGTTTGCACTGCCATTAAAGATAGGAGAGAGTTAGTTTGACACGTGACGAGCGTATGAAGGAGCGAGCACTAAAAGCTTCCATGACCCCCCAGCAAGAGTTAGGTGATCTGTATCGGGGCGAGGGACTTAGGCTTTATAGAAACGAGACCATACACAACATAAAAAAGGCGAAGATAGATCTTAATGTGCTCACCTGCCACCCCATAGAGGTGTCGGAGTACGAACAGCTTGTGGGGAGATATCCCTATGACTATGTGTTGTCCCAGGATGAGCAGACACGGCTTGATGCGGTGCGGCGTTACGAAGAGGAGCACGGCATAATAAACGGTGCGGAGTGCTCAGACACCGGACACCGCGCCCCCGACTATGAAAAGCTTCTATCTAAGGGCATTATAGGGGTACTATCCGAGATAGATGCACTGGAATCCGCTCTCGACTACTACGACCCTGCCTATACCGAGAAGAAATGCTTCTACGAAGCTTGCCGCATAGCTCTTCATGGTCTGGAAACACTTGCCGGACGATATAGAGAGCTTGTACTGGAGAAAGCCAAAACCGAAAAGGACAAGGAGAGACGAGCAGAGCTCACCTATATGTCCGAGATACTGGAGCGCGTACCCATGCACCCGGCGCGCACGTTCCGTGAGGCTCTGCAGTCGGCGTGGCTTCTCTTGTTTGCGTTGAGACTGAGCTATGATACGTCACTGGCGGGCAGACCGGACAGTTACCTCTATCCCTATTATAAGAGCGATATCGAGAGCGGGCGCATAACAAGGGACGAGGCATTCCGGCTCATTGAGGAGCTCTATTATAAGCACAATGAGGTGTTCGGCACATGGCCGGCGGCGGTTATGCTGGGCGGTGTGGACAGAAGCGGAGACCCCGCCTATAACGAGCTGACCATGATGTTTGTACAGGCCATACGCACCACAGGGCTTCTCAATCCGTCTGTAGCGGTGTGTTATAATGAGCACATTCCGGAGGAGCTTCTGGACGAATGTATAGCCGCCATAGCCGAGGGGTACACCCGCCCGTCCATCTTCAACGACAGGGTGATTATAAAGGGGATGTGCGATGCGGGGCTTAGTATAGAGGATGCAAGATACTACATGCATTCCACCTGTGTTGAGATTACGCCCATAGCCGCGTCCAACATACAGGTGGCGACACCCTACATAAATCTCTGCCGTGCGACCGAATATATACTGGGTATCAAGGACGGCTGTCCGGTAGATAAGCTGGAGACAGGCACGTTTAACGAGTTTTTAAGCTCTCTAAAGCTCATTATGGCAGAGATAATCCGCTCACAGCTTATGGAGGTGAGCCGCTTTGTGCTAAGACGTGCGCGTTATGCCTCCTCGCCCCTTAGCTCCTGCTTCACGAATGATTGTCTCTCCCGTGGGCAGGATACAGGTGCGGGCGGGGCTAGATACAACCTGGTTTACCCCTGTTTTCCGGGCTTTATCTCGTTGGTAGATTCGGTGTGTGCCGTGCGTCAGACGGTGTACGAGGAAAAGCTGCTGTCATTAACAGAGCTTGCGGATATCCTAAAAAGGGACTTCGCCGGGGACGAGAGAATGCGCTCATACGTGCTAAACCGCTGTCCGAAATGCGGCAACGATGACCCCCGGGCAGACGAGCTTCTCTGTGACCTCTACGGCTTTGTGCGGGATGAACTGAATAAGTACCGCATATGTACAGGCGGGACGTTTCATCCCAGCTATTTTGCGTGGATTATGCACGGCCGTATGGGTGAGCAGACCGCCGCTACACCAGACGGCAGAATGTCCGGTGAGGCGTTGAGCGAATGTCTGGGCTGTGTGCAGGGTATGGACAAAAACGGCATAATAGCTCTCACCCGCTCTGTGGCAAAGCTGGATCATTCGGCGGGAATAGGCGGTATTGCGGTAAACTTTAGGCTGGGGAGGGAGCTTCTCGCCACCTATGGGGGCAGAGCGGCACTAAAGGCGTTCATGCGTGAGTTTATCGCGGCGGA
>CAYSTR010000296.1:0-4224 GCA_964433745.1 uncultured Oscillospiraceae bacterium
TCACATGGACCTGAACCATGCGCGTCTGCCAATTCCGCCACAGCCGCATATATAACAAAAAGTTATATCCTAATATCGAGCTTCCCGGCTACAGAATCAATAATATGAGGTGTTGATGCCGTCATATCGTTTATGAGGGTAAGAGCGTTTGATGCATCTTGATTCATCGCACGTTTTAGATTTATCATGTTAATTGATGATTGCAAACTTCTCAAATTGCTTAACATCATACTTAAATCCATATATAACCCTCCTATCTGAACACCATACACTACAGATGGTGAGCCATCGGAGATTCGAACTCCGGACACCTTGATTAAAAGTCAAGTGCTCTGCCAACTGAGCTAATGGCTCGCGTTTCGGGCGCTATATTATTATAGCAAAAACATCTATGCTTGTCAAGAGATTTTCTTCATAAGTTTTCATTTATACATATTTCACATTTTTAATCGCTTTTATTTTACAAGGCAGTATGCAATACAGGATAATATTGCGTTTTGGATTGTTACAATGTCCATAAAGATACAAGCAAAAATTGGGGAAAGGACAGTGTGACGCTTTTGCGCCCGTACAATGTTATGGATACTATACCAGATCTCAAAAAGCAGTATATGGAGACCGCTTCCCGCCTGTTTGACAAAAAGAGTGAGCTTTTGGAGCTTATCCGCACTGCCGCCAACGGCAACAACGCTTCTTACCATCTAAGGCTAACGGCGGTAAACCACATGTACAATGATGTATGCTTTGCGATACGTGAGCTATCAAGGCTTGAAAGGAAGTGATTACTTTGGAGAAAAGGCAGAACTATTCCATCCGGCAGATAGCGGCAAAACTTCTAAAATCCCCATACAGTGAGGATTTTACACCTGCTACATATGCAGAGCACATAGTCTACTCACTCATTAAACAAGCAGAGAACAATGCGGGTGCTTTAAAACAACTTCTCGAGCTGCTGGATGAAACCGAGGAGAAGAAAGATATTAAGATAAAGGTGGAGGTGGTGGAATGACGCTAAGTATCACGACCAAGCAGCAAGAGTTTATAAATGCAAGAGCCGCCGAAGTGCTGTTCGGAGGTGCTGCGGGCGGCGGCAAGAGCTACGGTCAGATTGTGGACGCATTTCTGTATGCGTTAAAATATGCCGGGTCAAAACAGCTTCTTTTGAGGCGCACATTACCAGAGCTCGAAAAATCCCTAATCCGCACAGCACTTACTTTATATCCGCGAATTGTCTACAAATACACTGCTTCTAAGCATGTGCTGGAATTTATCAACGGTTCGCTTCTGGACTTTGGCTACTGTGACAGTGAGAACGATGTGTACCGCTACCAATCGGCGGAGTATGATGTTATCCGATTTGACGAGCTGACTCATTTCACCGAGCAAATGTACCTTTACCTTATGTCTCGGTTGAGGGGGGCAAACAGCTTCCCCAAACAGATAAAATCTACGACCAATCCAGGCGGTGTGGGGCACGCGTGGGTAAAAGCGCGGTTTATCGACATAGGTCCTCCCGGAAAGGAGCATACAATCCGGCAAAAGTCAGACATCCCGGCAGAACAGGGAAAATCCGAGCGAACCGGTTCACGCATATTCATACAGTCCTATGTCCATGACAACAGGTTTCTCATGGAGAATGACCCAGGCTATGTCACACGCTTAAAGAACCTGTCCGCTTCCGACAGGCGCGCCCTTTATGAGGGTAACTGGGATGTATTCGAGGGACAGTACTTCACCGAGTGGGACAGACAGGTACACGTAAGAGAGCCGTTTCCCATCCCGACGCATTGGCGTGTCTACCGGACCATAGATTATGGTCTGGATATGACCGCATGTTATTGGATAGCGGTTGATCCCGCCGGTAAGGGCTATGTGTTCCGTGAGCTATATCAGTCGCGGCTTATTGTGTCGGATGCGGCGCGTCGTATTAAAGAGATGTCACCTGAACCTGTGTACCAGACACTTGCTCCTCCCGATCTATGGAATGCGAGACAGGAGACTGGCATGAGTGTTGCGGATATCTTCTATAAGGAGGGCATCCCGCTGACAAAGACTAATAACAACCGCATAGGTGGCTGGCTTCAGATAAAGGAATGGCTTGCTCCCTATACCGACGAGCAGGGAATACTGACGGCGCGGCTTACCGTGTTCTCGTCTTGCTTAAATCTTATCCGAACACTTCCGGCACTACAGCACAGCCGCATTAACCCCAGTGATACCGCCACAGAGCCTCACGAGCTGACACATGCGCCCGATGCTATTCGCTATTTCTGCATCTACTGGACAACACCCGCAGACAAACTAACCTCCCGCCGCACGGAGGAGTGGCACAAGAGCTTTCAGGATGATTACAACAGTGCCGCTCCAAACCAACGGGATGAACTTTTAAAGCGATACGGAAATCCGTTTGATCGGGAGATATAGGAAAGGGCCGGGGTTCTGTGCAAACAGAATCCCGGCTCTTTGGTGTGCTATTCTTCCTCACTTACAAATATCTCGCCCTCTATACAATCCATGTAAGCGGGGTCGGAGAAGTAGGAGTTGCCGAATATGTCTATGATTTCGTACATATAGATATACGTGCCGTCAATAAGCGGGCTTTCCGAGGCTGTCACACTACCTTTGACGGTAAATCTACCCATCTCGTATGTTTTTTCGCTGTCATCGTCTAAACCATAGCCGTCAAACAGCATTATTACTTCATCGCCGTCCTTGAGCTTAATAAAGTTTCGGGCACTCATACCGGTGTCGCCGTCGATACCGTTCCATGCGCCCAGAAGCTTGAAATAACCGCTGCCATCTTCGTTAAACATATAAATAATTCGCAGATTTGTTTCCTCACCGTTTAACTTTATCGGCACGGTATAAAGGTTATAGTCATCCTCCTCTGCTATAAGCGAGGCGGCGCAATAATTGCCGTTAATCGTTATCCACATGCCCCGGAAATTGTCTTGAAAGATACCATTATCCCAGTCTCCGGTAATGTCGTTATCATAGCCCATATAGATGAACTCGTTGGTTGTATCGTCCAGATAAAAAAGCATGAAGCGTACGTTTTCTACCGATTCAAGACCATCCGTGACCGTGAGCGTGAAATAGGCATCATCCGATACCTCTGTTTCAAACGAGACGGTATAGTCGTCCTTAGACACATAGTCTACAGCGGGAGCGTTTACGGTCACATCAGCCGGAATCTCCCAATCAGCCATTGCCTCAATAAACCTAAGATACTGTTCACTGACCGCCGCATACGCATATATGTCCAGCTCTTCTTTATTTGTGCTTAGAGGGTAGAACACCGATATGCCGTTTGCCTTGCTGCGTCCCTGTCCGTTCACCTGATAGATAACAGCAGCATCAATAGCATTTACCACGAGCTGTGACGTTTCGGGCAGGACATTCGAGGCGTTTAGTGCCATATCCCCAAGGTCTACCATATTGGTATAGCCCTCTTCATCATTGTTGCCGCCGTAGTTTTCCGCTCGGGAGACTGCGCGGGAAAAGGGTTGTAAAAAGGATATATCCCCGGCGTAATCCGATATCTCTCCCGCCATTTCGTCAAACGCCGCCACAACCGCCGGTATGGCGCTTAAATCTATGACCGAGAGAGTGGCTATATCCCCATCTCCAGATGCTTCGCATTTTTCATAGTAGCTGTCACATATCGCCGACGCCAAATCAGCACCGTCACTGTCGTGGTTGTCGTTTAGGAAACTAAGCCATTCGGTATAGGCCCAGCCGCCGCCCGGCTCTATCTCCTCTGATGCGACCATGTACCGTGCATAGGGTACTAAAGCCGATGCCGTCTCAAGTGTTGCCATGAGACATGCGTCAAATCCCACCAGCTCAAACTGAACCTCCGGTATAGAAAGACCGTAAGAAAGCTCCTCAAGGGTCAGACTGTCATTGTCAAAAAGCTCGTCGAATGCCACACCGTTTACGCTGCCGCCGCCATGGTTCCAGAGAATGACCATGTACTTGTCTGCCGGGAACTGCTCGACACCCCAAGTGAGAAAATCCCCCAGCGTCTCGGCCTCTCCCATGCTCGCGAGCGGCTGCGAATCCACCAGAATGAAATCCTCGTCCGCGTATATGTAGCGTCCCAAGCTGTCTGAATCGAATCCGCACTGCCACTCATATGTACCGCCGGACTGCACGACAACGTTTATGTTCGCATTGGGGGCAGCATCGATTATCTCAATAAGGTTGTCGGTTGCGGCACCT
>CAYSTR010000297.1:0-4210 GCA_964433745.1 uncultured Oscillospiraceae bacterium
CTCGTGATAATAAAATGGACTTTTTCTTCACAGCGCACCTCCTAAATTCGTATATCTTATTTGATTTGCTTTTACATATTTATAGTAACTTAAATCCGCTAATCAAACAAGCGTCAGTTTTTCGTAATGGTGTAAATATTTCGCCGCAACAGGGAGAAAATAAGCATTTTTTTACCTGGCTAATTTATAAAACCTCTTAATAAAGCCAAAAACATGCGTTTTAAGCATGAGGCTGGTATGATTTTATCTTACTTGCTTTTTTTATTGTTTCATTTATAATGAAGAAAAATTTAGATGCGCAATAATTAAAAGCAATATAAAGTTGAAATTAAATCAGTAAAACTAAAGGACACATAATGCAATAAAACATTGTGTGCCCTTTAGTTTTAGTCCGCTTAAAACTACTAAAAAATTAGAGAATAGTTCACTTTTTTTAAAAGAAATTGATTGCTAAAATGAGGGAAATAATTTATTATATATAATGATAAGTTATATCATATAGGAGGAATAGAGATGACTTCAAGACAACGTCTAATGTATGTTTTAAACCATAAGCTGCCTGACAGGGTTCCTATCTCAACATATGACATGACAGGATGGCACTATGAGCCGAGAAATATTACCGGTGACGCAAAAATCTTACGGGATCTTTTCTTTACATATATGACCGGATGGTGGAATAATGAGCCATCCTATATACCCTTAATGGAAAAGATACGCCAAAAAGCCGATTGCATTTATATGACAGATGTACCGTGTGAAAATAAATATGTTGCTAGAAATACCCATGTAGAGACACGTACAGAGGGACACAGTACTTATACCAAAATTACACTGGTGACACCCAAGGGCGATTTGACACAGGAATTCAGGGTTGACGAAAACATATATACAGCTTGGCAGATAGAACACCGCATAAAGGATGAGAGCGACATTGACAAGTATCTGTCCATACCGTTTGAGCCTGTAGGGCCCGATACATCTCATCTAAAAAAGCAGGACGAATATCTTGGCGACAACGGTATTCTGTTAATTGATCTACCCGATCCTATATGTGAGGTGTTCGGGCAGTTTGATTTCTCCGATTTTGTTACCTATGCCTACATGAATGAACCGCTTATGATAAGGATGTTAGATAAGGCATATGAAGAGCAGCGCTTTTTTCTTGAAGGGATGCTTAAAAAAGGCGCTGGCCCTCTTTTTCGCTTTGCAGGTCCCGAGGTATGCACACCGCCCTATCTGCCCAATGAGTTATTTAAAAAATACGTTACCCACTACGATAAAAAGCTTATCCAGCTTATTCATGATTACGGTCAATATGTCAGAATACATTCTCACGGCAAGATTAAGACAATAATTAACGAGTTTCTTGAGATGGAGGTGGATGCAATCGATCCGGTTGAAGCTCCTGATTCAGGGGATTTGACATTGAAAGAGGCTAAAAGCTTATGCGGAGATAAAATCTGCCTGTTTGGAAATATCCAGTTAAAGGATCTGGAGTTTTTACCAGCTGATAAAATGAGAGAAATGGTTAAACAATGTGTTTTAGACGGAAAACCGGACGGGAACTTTGTTCTCTTGCCTACTGCCACACCGCTTAATGTCCCATTGACAAAGCGCACAGAGGAGAATTTTGAGATTTTTATGGATACAGCATTGGAATATGGGGTTTATTGAATGAGAGGATTTACTCCACTAGCAATAAATACTCACTATACCCCATATCCTCCATCTGCTCCTTTGGAATAAAGCGTAGTGACGCACTATTGATGCAGTATCGCATACCGCCGAACTCTGTAGGACCATCTGGGAATACATGACCTAAGTGTGAGTCTCCTAACCTGCTGCGTACCTCAGTGCGGAGCATTCCGTGGGATTTATCGGTAATCTCGGTTAATAAGTCTTTACTTATGGGTTTTGAGAAAGCAGGCCAGCCACAACCCGATTGAAATTTATCTGTGGATGCAAAAAGCGGCTCTCCTGTAGTAATATCGACATAGATGCCCTTTTCAAAATGATTGTCATATTCATTAGCAAAAGGACGCTCTGTGGCACTTTGTTGTGTGACCTCGAATTGTAAAGGGGTTAAGACTTTACGCAGTTCTTCTTGTGATTTTTTCTTGTATTTTACATCTACAGCATGTTTTGCTTTGTCAAACTTGCTTTGACCGATATGACAATAACCTGATGGATTTTTATCAAGATATCCCTGGTGGTACTCCTCAGCAGCATAAAAATTTCGCAATGGAAGAACCTCTACAGCAATAGGATCGGTATACTTCTTTTGAAGATTAGCAATAGACTGTTCGATTATGGGCTTATCAACAACATCGGTATAATATATACCCGTGCGGTACTGCGGTCCTCGGTCTCCGCCCTGTCTGTTTATTGATGTAGGGTCGATTACGTCATAATATAGCTCCAAAATAAACGGTAAACTAACTACCGTATAATCGTAAACTACCTTAACTGTTTCGGCATGACCTGTGCTGCGGTAACAAACATCCTCGTATGAGGGGTTTTCTGTGCTGCCATTGGCATAACCCACCTCGGTCTTAATGACGCCCTTTATCAACGAAAAATATTTTTCCGTTCCCCAAAAGCAGCCGCCTGCCAAATAGATTTCACGCTGCGTTTCACTCATATATATCCTCTTTTCTCAAACTTTAGTTTCTTTTAGTATTAGCATACCCATTGCAAAATTTCTTTAGATGTAATATAATATATATTACAATATACTAGGAGGAATTTCAAGTGAAGATGATACCCTATGAAAAGCTTTCAAAGAAAAAGAAAAGAGAGCTTAATTTAAAACAGCGAGGCAGCTGGGGTGCAATTAACCCAGTAACAAGGAAGTCACCAAACCCCCAAGCATACAACCGGAAAAAGGCAGGTCAGTGGAAGGATGATTCCCACGACCTGCCTTGTTTTTTGTCAGCCGCTTAACCGATACGCATTGTAGGGTAGCCAACTATCTTTGATAACGGCTCATAGTATATTAGGTGTATAATATTCACTGTTCACTCCTTTTAGCCAATCGATTAAAATACTCATCTCATCTAAAATGATAAATGAAAGTATAACGTCATTCTTTACATCTGCTGCTATCTAATTCTACTTTCTTCCCATATAAAGCTGAAAAACAAAGTCCACCTTATATTCACCATTATTAGAGAGTATCGCATCCTTTACTTCCGCATAGAGTGCCTCCCTGTTAGCATCCGGCAGATTCCTGTGGTCAGATAATGTATCGAGCATAGAAATCCATGCGTCAGCGCTGTATGTAATTACAGTTTCGTACAGCTTCATTTTAATGCCGCTAAATCCGTACGTACTCATATCCTGGAATCCATATCCGTGTAGAATCTTGGGATTATCTTCAAGACCTTTTTTAGTTATCTTATTTATATACGATTTATCCTTTGACGTATAGTATGTATAATAATGTTTATTATAAGCTGCAGAAATATCCTCGTGAAGAGCGTTACCCCAATGAGGAGGAATAAAGTTAAAGTTATATCGCAGCAAGGCAAACGTACCTCCGTTTTTTAGCAAGCGGAAGACCTTGGGGCATCCTATTTCTGCATCCACCCAATGAAAAGAGGAGGCGGCATAAACTAAATCAAAGCTTTTTTCTTCCAGCAAAACATCCTCGAATGTGGATACAATTACCCTAAAGCACTTATAATCCACAAACCTATTAAGCAAAAACTCTGCCATATTTGCACCTATCTCCACAGCGGTCACATTGTATCCCGCAGATAGAAAAGGGGCAGTCGCCTTGCCTGTACCTGCACCTATTTCAAGCGCTTTTCTGTCATCGTTTTTCGCAGAAAACTGTAATATATCCTCAAACATCGGGGCAGGATAATCCGGTCTTGCCAAGTCGTAGCCTGAGACAATCTCGTCAAAGTGCGTCTTTCTGTGACGTTCCCATCCTGTGCCATTATCCATACTCATTTCACCCCTAAACTCTTATTAATCTATCTCTTACTAGATTATATTCCTTCAAAAGCTGACTGTCAATCTCATACATACCCAATAATCTCCTTTTTTTCTGCAAAATGATTGCAAAACAGATAAAAGTGTGATACTATAAATGTGAGTAATAACACAGTGAGGATTGAACAGTATGCAGTGGACAGGGCTCAATGAACTAAGAGAGAAATATCTAAATTTTTTTGTGAATTAGGATCATCTGCGCTTTGAG
>CAYSTR010000298.1:0-4202 GCA_964433745.1 uncultured Oscillospiraceae bacterium
AAGCGAGGGAATCGAAGCTGTAGCCCTTAAAGCGCTCCACCCTCATACCCTTGCCCCTACGTACCACTGTATATGTGTTCATGTGCGGGTCGTCTCCCGACAGAAGCACAGTCGGGTCAACACCCAGCACTCCGGCTACAGCGTACAGCACGCCTATGGGGATATCCTTGCTTGCGCTCTCGTAGCACTCATATTCATCGTGGGGCAGACCCACTCGTATGCTCATCTGCTCCGCGGTTATGTCCAAAATCTCTCTTAGCTCTTTAATCCTTGACGCAATCGCCCTAATCTGCTCGTTCATGCGTACGCTCCTTTACAATGGAATTATATGCTATTTAATTATTCTACCATAATATTAAACAAAATGCAACCCAGAAAACTAGCCAAAAAATAAACAGGCTCATATAAAGAAGCCTGTTTAATCTGTTCACTTTAATTACATTCTGCATTTAAAGGGCCTGCAAGCTCCTTTAAGAAAAAGAGCTTACCCGGCATGGTCGGCATGAATGTAGAGGGTATCCACATGTCAGGAGAGTACCGAAGTGTCATCCAGAAGCTCATGCCCTGCCAGCTCATTCCGCGGGAGAGAGCACCGTCGCAGCCGCCGATGATATAGTCCGCTTGCAAAAAGAGACCGGGTCCTATGGTATTAGCTCTGCACGGAACTAATGTCGTCCGCGACTTAAAGCTCGTGATAGCGTTCTGTTCGATTGTCAGAGGATGAAGCTTTGCACCTATCCTGTGTGTCTGTTTCTTCCATTCGTCCACTGAGGAAAATTCCTCTGCGAAATGAGGTTCCCAGAATGCAATATGGCACATTCTGCCGATTCCAAACACCAATACAAGCTCCGCACCGTCCGATTTAAGTGCCGCTATCTTACCCGCATATGTGGGAAGATTCTCTTTTGTGGCAAAGTTTCTCTGCTGCTTTGGCACGGTAAGTGCTCCCAACGGTGCAAAGAATGCCGCCTCCATGGCATTCTGGAACGCTGCAGGATTGTCCGGCGGCAGTGTGTTGCCGTCTCCGTCCGACCATTCATCCATGTTAAAGGTTGTGACATGCTCACATGATATGTTCCATTCCTTTAAAAAGAACACCGCCCACTTGTACATCCCCATAGGTCCTACAGGCAGAATCATCGCAAGCTTTAACCCTTTGTCCTTGGCTTTTTTAATCTGCAGGGCTATCTCGTGTCCCATGTATGTATCAAAGCTGTATATATCCTCACAGCATACCGGAGTAAAATCGTTATGCCAAAAGGCTTGTCTTTTAAGCACATCCCCGGGTTCATGGGAGCAGCACTCATCGATACGCTGCATGTCCCAGCCCTTGGGAAAAAAGCCGTCTAACATTGAGCCGCTTAGTGTTGTCATAAAGTTCATTATTTGTTCCATCTCTATCTACGGCAAGAACCGTTTTGTTGTGATTTTTGGCCATGCGTAACATTGGGTAAACGCCTCGGCGTACTTCACGCCGCTTTGAAGCCCCCTAAACCGGGCACACACCCGCACGAACTCCGCAAAATCGATATTGTCATGATCCCGCATCCATTTCATCTGGCTCTCATGACATTCGAGCATTAAAAGCTTTTTCTCCACCGTATCGGTGATATCCACATATTCGGTGGGTACAAATCCCACGCCCGCTAAGGTATCCATATAATATAGCGGTGTTATCGGTGCAGCACCCGGTACAGCCGTGCCGTAGTGCGGGACGCTGGCGGCAAAGCTTGCGTCAAACACAAGTCTGCTGACCGCCACATGATCGGGCATATAGTCATCTGGGCTGTGCGTGATTATAACATCCGGCTTAACCATTCTGATAACATCCACCACACGGTCGCGCTGCCGCCGGTCGCCCTCGTACACCGTAATATCGCCGATATCGCAGGTCATGACCTTTATCCCAGCTGCCGCTCCCGCATTTATCGCTTCCTTGGCGCGTATGACACGCAGCTCGTCCGGCATAATAACCGCATGACCGAGGTCGCCGTTAGCCACATGACATACCGTCACAGCATGTCCGGCGGTTGCGTACTTCACTAGCGTTCCGGCACAGGATACCTCGATATCGTCAGGATGACAGCCTATCGCCAATACATTCAAGCTTTTCACCCCTTATAATAAGCTGTTAAGCAGGTCTCTTGCCTTTATTATGTCAGCCGTCTGCTGTTCCCCCGATATCTCCCGCTCGATGGTCAGATAGCGGTCATAACCGTGCTGCTTTAACCTTGCTACCACACCGGCGATGTCTGCCTTACCTGCTCCCAAAGCCACCTCTACACCCAGCTCCTGACCGTTAGTGGGGAACAGACCGTCCTTGCAGTGTGTATTGCGTATGTATTTTGCCAGCATGTCAACGGCATCCACCGTATTGGATTTACCGTACATGATAAGGTTAGCGGTGTCGAGGTTTACGCCCAGATTACCTGTTCCGATGTCCTCAATAGCACGAAGCAGTGTGACCGGCGTTTCCTGACCTGTCTCAAACAAAAAGTACTGTCCGCGCTTTTTCATTATATCCGCAAGATAGCGGAGAACAGACACAATTCCGGCATAATCCTCATGATTCGGGTCTTCGGGTATAAACCCGGCATGGGTTATAACGTCGGTTACCCCCAGCATCAATGCAAAATCCGAAGCGGATAGCAGCTCTTTTAAACGCGTGAACCGGTATGCTTTGGGGACTAATCCCAGAGTCTGCGGACCGTGCCTAAAGTTCCACTCCGCAGGTCCTGACCATCCCGCCCACAAGCCCGAGATCTCCACACCGGTCTCTTGTACGGCACTTTTTATGGTATCCGCATAGGACTGTGTGTGAATACCAGTATCCCATACACAAATCTGACAGGATTGAAACCCCAGCTCCTTCACCTTTTTAAATTCATTTTTAATGTCTGTTTCATGCGATATTCCTACTAATACTCCCAGCTTCATGTAAGAGCCTCCATTTAAAATTTTTTATTTTATTTTAACAGGTGTAAAGTCTACACTGTCGGCAGAAACTAAACGCATGTCGATACCATAATAATTGCCCGACAGTGAATAACGCACAGCCGCACCGTGAATGTGACCGTAATACTGGTGTGTGACATTGAACTCCCGCAGAAGCTCTATTCCGTCATACCAGACATTATCGGCAAAAGCAAAGGGATAATGCGTCACGGCGATAATAGGATAACCGGGTTTTGTATCGGCGAGTGAGGCGCGCAGACGGCATAGTTCTCTGTTTAGCACCTTGTCTGAACGTTTTTCGCCCTCAAATATATAACCGCGGCTGCCTGCTATGTTTATATCCTCTGTAAAAACCGAACGGTTATGGAGTATATTAATAGTATTAAACCCATTTTCGTCAAAAAAATTCTGAAGCTTCGTGACAGTCGCCCACCAATAATCGTGATTACCCTTAACAATCCATTTTTTCCCATTCAGCTCATGGATAAACGAAAAGTCTGGACGCGCTAATGAAAGCTCTATCGCCCACGACACATCACCGGCGATAATGACTGTATCATCCCGACCCACCGTCCGTTGCCAGCCGCTATGCAGACGTTCTACATAGTTCTCGAAGCCTTTAAATATGTCCATGGGCTTGTCCGCGCCCAAAGAGAGGTGAAGATCGCCTATTACAAAGACCGACATGTATTCTCCCGAAAATAAAAATTTACCAGTTTAATTTAAATTATTGCGCATATAATATTATCGTAGCCGATGAAAATCTGCTACAGGTTAATCAAAAAAAGCGAACAGGCAATAAGCCTTTAAGCAAAAAGTATTAACCTCCGGCTCCAGCGGAGCCATAATCAGGAGGATTTCTTATGAACACGGCTAACGCAAATGTCCAGAAGGAAAACCTGAGCCCGAACGATCTAGCACGTATTCACTGTGATGTAACATCCTGTGAGTACAATGATAAAAAGATGCATTGTATCGCAAGTTCGATAAATGTAGGTCCGGGCAATGTAAACACAAAGGACCAAACCCTTTGTGCAACCTTTACTAAAAGCGCCTACTAGGAGCAGATAGTAAAGCTTAAATTGAATAGTTAGTTACTTGTAAGGGGAAGTAGAGTAAAATCTGCTTCTCCTTAATTTTTTGTAAAAAATTTCAGCGCATTGTCATAAAACAACCCATCAAGAAGCGTTTTATCAAAGCCCTTATCCTCAAGATAACGGTATAAAGGTAAAATATATTCTATTCCG
>CAYSTR010000299.1:0-4196 GCA_964433745.1 uncultured Oscillospiraceae bacterium
AATACAGTTAAATACACCCAATGAACTGCTGGGTAAGGTAATGGCGATTATTATGGGCATATCGCAGTGTGCCGCTCCGCTGGGACAGGCATTGTACGGCTTTTTATTTGAAAGCTTTAAAACTATGGTGTATATTCCTATAATAATTGCTTTTTCTTTTACAGTAATTATCTCTTTAATAGCAAAGGTGATACTAAAAGAGCGAAAGACACTAGCATAGATAACCTCACTGTTACGCATATTAATGGTGAGGTGATGACTTTGCGAAAAATCTTTATATTCTCATGTGCGCTGATAATTGTATCCTGTCTGACACTCATCGCTTATGCGGATTCAGATGATATAGAAGCACAGCCCGGTCAGGTTGATCCGTACAAGACTCGCTCCGAGCTGCTCATGAATGCATCTTCTTACACTGGTGTTTTCACTCCGGAGCAAGCGGCTTCTGTATGGGCACAGGGACTGGAACAAAGGAGTGCTGCTCTACAGTATGTAGTAATGACACAAAAGCTGAAGGACAAATATGAAAAACAACTCAATGCACTAAACTCTAATTGGGTTACAGGCTTATCCAGCCCATCTGTTATGGGATATACGCTGACCGACATAAAAATGCATGGTGAAACCCATGCGGATATCCGCTTAAAGATAAAGGTTGGTGCTACATGGGATCCCGAGGGTGAGTTTTACAAAGCAGAGCTTAGATTAGTGCGCGAGGGAGATTTCTGGCGGATTGAACGAATAAAAACGGACGAGGAGCTATACCCTTATACGTTGTATAAGCCTTAATCTTATATATCAGTGTTTGCAATAAAATAACCGCTGCCTTATACTACAATATAAGTCGGCGGTTATTCTTTCTTATTGTATGTACAATTCTATTTTTACGGCTTTTTAAATAGGCACTCGTTATAAACTGGTTGAGTAAACATCATAAATCCATTTTCTGCGGTTGCTTCAACCCTGACATATGGTTCATCAGTCAAGCAGTACGTAGCAAGGGTGCAGTGTTCGGTCTTTAGTACTGTACCATTTTCACCTATAAATCTATAGGTGAACGTATCAATATATGTATCTGTAGGGAACTTAGCCTTAACGGTTATGGTATTGTTCTCCAGTGACAGATAGTCCAGATAAAGTCCTGTCGTGGCTATAAACTCTCCGTTTTGTACGGCTTTTTTTATTCCGTTAAATCCCGCTTCCTTAACATATATGATGTTCGCACTGCGCCCAGCATCGTGAAATTCATGAAAATCATCATTGCCAAAACCGTACACCAGCTTCCCTTGACTAAGCAGGCTGTCCCATGCATCGGTGGCAAGCCCCGATCCGTTTAAACGGTATATGAGCATATTTATAATCTCAATACCGGTAAATCCGGTAAGAGCGTTCATTTTACTCATGGGAAAATATTCTTTCCTTTGCCAGTTAGGATGGCACAAAATAACGAACCCGCCCTGCCCTACTGTTTCATTAATCGCTTCTTGATGATCTAGCTAATGATAAGACTTATTAACCCCGATGGTCAGCATATGAGGGTTATTGGAATATTCCACACCTTGAATCAAGAGCATTTTACCATCGTCAAGACTTGTGGTATTTGTGTAAACATCATGGTTTGATATACACAGAGCACCATAACCTAAATCCTTGTATATCCTCATGACATCGTAAATGGGGTTTACTCCGCAGGTAAAATCCCCTGTTCCGGCATGGGTATGGAAATTCGTTTTACACCAGTGTCCGTTTATTAGGTTTTGATATGGGTTTTTATACAAGCTTATGACCTCTTTTCGTTTTACCTCGTTACATAGATATTATACGCCCTTTTTACTTATTAGTAAATATATATTTATGTTATAACAGTAAATTTACCAAAGGTAGTTTTAATGCATTTATACTGCCTTTAATGCGTAAATTATTTACTTTTATTTTGTGTTGAGATATAATCTTGTTGGATTATATCATTCCTAGGAGGGTGTAAAATGCCAACAGGAACAACAACAGCTTCAACAGCAAAAAAGAGAAGTCCTTTTGAAGCCTTACGGTATAAAATAAGCGGAATATTCAAAAGGAAACCTAATGATAAATCGCAACCAAATGCCGGACAGGTGCAAAACCTCTCCGGGTTAATAAACGGCGGCGGTGCTGCTCCTGCTGTTGCCGGAGGCGGTGCTGCTCCTGTCGTTGCGGGCGGCGGTGGTGCTCCTGTCGCTGCGGGCGGTGGGGGTGCTCCTGTCGCTGCGGGCGGTGGGGCTGCGCCTGTCGCTGCGGGCGGCGGGGCTGCTCCTGGTGCTGCGGGCGGCGGTGCTGCTCCTGTTGCTGCGGGCGGCGGTGGTGCTCCTGTCGCTGCGGGCGGTGGGGGTGCTCCTGTTGCTGCGGGCGGCGGGGCTGCTCCTGTTGCTGCGGGTGGCGGGGCTGCTGCTCCTGCTGTTGCGGGCGGCGGTGCTGCTCCTGTTGTTGCGGGCGGTGCTGCGCCTGCAATTGCGGATGAAGCTCCGGAGATAAAAAAAATTGTCATAGATAAAACTAATAAAACTGTTATTCACGCCGGACTTCCAACAAAAGAATCTTTATTAAAACAGATGAATATTGCAACGATACCGCCTCTTGCAACGATAATGGGCTCTCTTGATGTTTATCACAGTGAGATGGATTATAGAATAACATCAAATGTTTTAGTGGCAGCGGGTAGTATGAATATGCCGCCTTATCAATTAAAGGGGTTAACTGCTCTTCACAATTTAATATTAAATCTTCGTAAATGGATTGTTGATTATAGTGTCCCCGGCGCAGTGTTTTCTGATGAGGAGAATAAAGCAACTCCGTATCTAGCACAGCTCTTGATACAGTGTTATGAAAACTATCATGCGGTAATGAGGTTACCGCGTATTGTTATGGATGTTTTACTCTCACAGGGTAAGGACAATATATCATTAGCAGAACTTATGGATACATATCAAGCCTCTTCTATATCCGGGCAGATTTCTAACCCACATGTTGAGACTAAGGCAAAAACCACATCCGGTACTGTCGCACAGGATTCATATAATGAAGCAGTTTTAATGGGGAGACTGGGTGATATATCAAAGGATCAAAGTGATTTTGCAGAGGCTCAACTGGACAGTATGGTTTTCCCCTCACTTAAAGATTCTAGAATAATCGAAAAGCTGTCAAAGCTTTATGATATGATGGATGATTTTGAAAACCGAACAAGTGAATTACGAACAAAGGCCAGAGCTTATAATAATCTCCCTATGCAGCTCATTGGGTATGTTCTAACTCATCCGCAAACTATTAAAATGGCTGCAAAAAAGGAACTAAAGGCAGAAACAACAGATAATACAATGGAAGATGAAATAAAACAAGCCGCCAGGCATCTGCAGCTTGTAGCCGGTAAAAAGCTCGGGGATGCGCGAAGAGCTCTGTTTAAAGACACAATGGATCACATGCAAAAAGCAGCCGATAGTGCTAAGGTCTCGGGAGCTGCATATTCAATAGCGGTGCTAGATATTCCCAATAAACGTGCCCTTCGCACCCCTAAAACCGCTGTAGGTCCGCGTCCGGAAGCAGATGTTCAAAAATCCTCTACCAGCGGCTCGTATGATGTAGCCTTATCAAAGCTCGACGAAGCATTGGGCTTTAATGTCATTGCAAAATCACGAGTCACAGCATTTAAAGCCAAAATGGGTACCCATGGCACTGAAGATATGGCCTTGGGTGTACAGATGGACTTCGCTAAAGGTAAAGAAGCCAATAAGCATGTTAAAGAATCACAAGGGTTAAAAGAATTTGATGCGCGCCTTTTGACAGATATGATGAAGTTGAATATTGTGGATTACATAGCAGGATCTAACGACAGACACGCCGGTAATTTCTTTATAAATCCTAACGCCGGCAAGGGAGAGTCCATGATAACAGGTATAGATAATGATATGGAATTTGGCATTTCTCCCGGAGAGAATAGAGGGTTTCGAACGGAAAGCTCTGAACCTCTAATGCAGCAATTCAGACCTAAAAAGACACAAAATACAGCAGGAAACGCTGTGTGGAGCGAGAGCTTTTATAATGATATGGGTGTTATTTTAAGAAATGGATTTGCTGTAGTATCAAAAGAGATTGCTAAGGAAGTAGCAAAAATTGATGTTACAAAGATAGAACTGGCTCTGCGTCCGTATGTAAACCGTCCGGCAAGG
>CAYSTR010000300.1:0-4193 GCA_964433745.1 uncultured Oscillospiraceae bacterium
CCATGACTACCGCCATGGCTTCTCTTGCAGAGGACGGGAAAAAGGGCATTGATACGCTGGGTAAACTGGGTGTGTCGGTAGATGATCTCAAGAATAAGTCGCAAGAGGAAATCTTTGAACAGACTATCCGTTCCCTTCAACAGATGCCGGAAGGGTATGAGAAAGCCAGACTGGCTCAGCAGTTATTTGGTAAACAAGGTCAAGAGATGCTCCCCATGCTTAATCAGAGCAAGGGGAGCATTGACGAGCTCAAGGCAAAAGCACATGAGCTGGGAATGGTCATGTCCGATGAGGCTGTAAGTGCGGGGGTACAGTTTAAGGACAGTTTAGATACCCTTCAAAGAAGCTTTACTGGCTTCAAAAACTCCATCGGGTCGGAGATGTTGCCGGGGCTTACGATGATCACCGATGGGCTGACTGGGATCATCAACGGTCAGGACGGCGCGTCCGAGAAGATAGCAGAGGGGGCTGGGCAGATCGTGCAGTCGATCACCGGGGTGTTGCCCCAACTTCTGGATGTGGTGAGCTCTATCGTTACAGGCATCGCAGAGGTAGCTCCTCAAATAATCACTTCTCTTGTAAGCGCAATCACCGACAATCTCCCCATGCTGATAGATGCGGCGGCGAACATTCTCACAACGCTGCTAACCGCCATCATTGACGCGTTACCTCAGCTTACAGAGGGCGCACTACAGCTGGTCATGGCCTTAGTAAACGGGGTCATTGAGAACCTGCCCGCTTTGGTAGAAGCGGCACTGCAGATGATAGTCACTCTTGCCACCGGTATCGGGGAAGCCCTTCCGGAGCTGATACCGGCGATTGTGGATTGTATTATATTAATTGCGGAGACACTTATCAATAACCTCGATAAACTAATGGATGCCGCGATCAAGATTATTGAAGGTCTGGCTCAGGGGTTGATTAACGCACTGCCTCGGCTCATAGAAGCCTTACCCAAAATCATAGAAGGGATTGTTAACTTCATCGTGAACAACATACCTAAGATGCTGGAGTTGGGTATATCGTTGATAGTAGAGCTAGCTAAAGGGCTTATCCAAGCGATCCCACAACTGGTCGCTGCACTTCCTCAGATTATTACATCCATTGTGACCGGCTTAGGGCAAGCGATTTCCGCTGTCTGGGATATTGGCGTGAACATCGTCAAGGGACTGTGGGACGGCATAAAGTCTATGGGAGAATGGCTCAATGGTATGGTTAGTAACTTCTTTGGAGGCATCGTGAACGGTGTAAAGAACCTACTGGGTATCAAGTCCCCCTCCACTGTTTTTGCCGGTATTGGCTCAAATATGGGGGAAGGTATTGGTGTTGGCTTTAGTAAGGCAATGAAGGATGTGGAACGTGATATGTATAACGCAGTCCCCACAGACTTTGACCTTAGCACTAGTATCTCTCGTGAAACAAACTCGGGAATTAATAAGATATTTGGTGTGACTATTCAGCTGCCCGGTATATTTATTGAGCGTGTCTCTTCCGACTATGACATTGACCATATCGCTACCCAGTTAGCGCAGCGCACACAAAAAGCACTACGAATGGCGGGTGTAACTGTATGATGAGCAATACCTTTATGTTTGGTACTAAGAACAGCTTTGAGGAATGGGGTGTAAAATGCAATGCCTATGATCTTTTCATTCCACAGAAGCGCATGAACCTCATCGGTATTCCCGGACGAAGCGGTAGATATGATTATGGTGCTCATTTTTATGAGGATCGGGTGTTGCGTCTGGAGTGCTTTTGTGTGCGCCCGACAAGTAAGCAGCTCCTGCGCCAGATGGCGTATGATCTCAGCGGCAAGAATAACATCACCCTATGGGATGAGCCGGATAAGCACTATGTGGGGCAACTCCACAGCAGCGTCCCCGGCTTGACTCCCGGTGATGGGCGGGTGGCAGGGTTAACGCTAGAGTTTCTATGTGAGCCGTTTGCTTATTCGGAGATACAGCCCCAACCGATATCGCGGGGGGTAAATAGGGTGGGTTACAATGGTACGGCTGAAACGCCTTGCCTAATTATTATTCGCAATAACGGTGCTGATAGTGTTGTTAATCTGCAGATTTCGGCGGTTAAACGGGGATAGAGGTGTGTATATAGTTAGTACCTACACGTTAAAAGCTTTAACGTGTAAGTACTAATATAAGCTTACCTATTTAATTAGCTGCATCAGCAATAATTTTATCAGCCTCGTCCCGCGTCATGTTACCCGCCTGTACCTGCTCCTCGCAGTAAGGCTTTACCGCTTCTATAAGCTGCTCCCTTGTTTCATAGGGTCCGAATACGATTGGTTCAGCATTGTCACCTACTATCGACATCAAATATCCTGTCCCTACTTTAATCTCATCGGGGTTATATGAGATCATCATTTTATCCTGACCATCTACTGACTTTGATACCTTAATACCGTTCTTGATATCGTTGAGTACAGCATTAAAATTCTCCTGCGCTTTGTCAACATCTTCCTTTGTTAAATGGCGGAGATTACCCTCGTTATCATAATATCCGGAAGTCGTATCCCCTACCAACGTCTGCATATCCGAGAGAGTCTGCTCCATCCACGCTTTGTATTCGTCATAGGTCCACCACTCGACTTCCGGTGTGGGATAGAGTAGATTGTACTCATCCTCGTTCATCCAGGTTTTACCATCGGCGCTTAACTTAGTTTCACCGGTGGCATCATCTTGATAGGTGTATAAATATGCATCACCGGTAATTGGCTCTTCTGCCGGTTTGTTTGTCAGTGCAGTGGTTGCAAATACGGTGGTGGTGCTTACTACAATAAGGGCAGCCGCAATCAGACCTGTCATGGTCGTTTTCTTAAGCTTCATAATAGAAATAATCCTTTCTTCAATAGAGTTTTTGCTAAAGTTATTGCATAAAGGGGTCAGTCTGCTTTTCTTTACTTCCAAATTCAGGAGCGTGTGAGCATAGTTTGACCTTACATCAATGCCTGACAACCGAACCACCCGTTCATCACAAGCAAGCTCAATATCACGGCCAGCAAGTATAATCATCACCCAAACCAGCGGATTAAACCAGTGTATACACACACATAGGGTCAGCAGCAGCTTGTAGAGCGCATCGAAGCGCTTAATATGCACCATTTCATGCGAGAGGACATATTCAAGCTGCTGCTTGTTTCCCCAGTCGGTTTCTTTGGGCAGTAGGATAACCGGTCTTAGTATGCCATAGGTTAAGGGTGCCTTGATTTTATCCGACTGTCTGATTTGCAAATGTCTGGCAGTTTTATTGATATTAAGCCAATGGGAAACGAAATCATTTTGCACTGTAAGGGAACAAGCAAATTCCCTGCGGCATTTGATGTAGGTTATGCCAAAGAAAAGGAAACAGACAATGAACCCTACGAACCAAACGATGATAAGAGGAGAAATCTGATTAGTTACTTGAGAGGGTATATCTGCCGGGATTGTACTTACTGCCCCAACGGCTGTATTCGGCATGATTGTATTAATTCCACCCTTTACACCTGTATCCGTCCCCCAAAACAGACTGAAAAGTGAGTAAATACTAAGCGGAGAAGAGAACTGCAAAGGGATGAGTAGACGAACAACTGCCACACCCCACAAAGCCATAAAGGTTCTCTTGGGGAGCTTGTGTATAAAGAGTGCGCGCAGTACCACCACGGCTATGATAAGGATTGCTGCCGAGCCGCTCATTTCAAGAATATTCAGATCTCTCACCTCATTCAAAGCTTCCTATGATACTGCGTAGGTTCTCGATTTGCTCCGCAGACAGGTTCTTTCTCCCTAGTAACGAGGCAAACAGCAGATCCGCCGAGCCGTCAAACACCCTGTTAATAAGCTCTTCTGTTTCGGCTTCCTGTACCTGTTCCTTCGGAATGAGCGCACGGCATGTAAAACTTGGTTCAATGCGCTCAACAGCACCCTTGGCAATACACTTTTTTATCACTGTGTAGGTGGTGTTCATGTTCCAACCGATTTCATCCTTTAAAATATCGGAGATCTGCTTGGCCGTCATGTCGCCGTTCCTCCACAGCACATCCATAACCCTTAGCTCTGAATCAAAAAGCTTTATGGACATCAAATCCGCTCCCTTCACACTATTGCAATAGTATGATATTATACTATCATAATAGTATGGACTTGTCAATACTATTAAAGTAGTTTTGATGTTACATTTTTATTAACACAGACATT
>CAYSTR010000301.1:0-4160 GCA_964433745.1 uncultured Oscillospiraceae bacterium
TCTCGCCGTACAGCTCTGTCCTTAGTGACTAATACAGTTCATACGCCTCACTCACCGGTTTCGGGGAGATTTTCACATCGTCAAGCTCTGTGAGGAATGTGGTGTGACGGCAGTGATCAGACCAATATGTATCTATCATGCGAAGCTCTGTTATAGTCGGATTGCGGTTCTCACTCTTAAAGTAGTCTATACAGAATTTGAGGTCGTCCGCACCCATGGCAAGACCGTAGGACGCGACAAATGATAAAAGCTCGCTGTCCGAAAGCGCGGTGAAGCCGTCTATCACCTCCGGGGGTGCGGGCTGGGGATAGTCCGCACCCCCGGAGGTGATAGACGGCTTCACGAGATTCCACTGGGTTTATGAGATAAGCCTTTATCCGCGCAAACTCATCGTCTTTAATGTTTCCCTCAATGATAAATATCTCTGCCGATCGGACTAATGGGGGCGTATCCTGCGTGACAAAGCTTATGCACTGGGCGGCGCTGTCCGCACGCTGGTCAAACTGACCGGGTAGAAACTCTCTCGCCAGCACCCTCCCGCTGACCCCAGGCATTGTCGGTGTAAGTACATCCAGGGGCGGCTCGGACAGGACTGTCGTGCAGATTTTGGAAAATGTGTCCTCATCCACGCCCTCGACAAAATAACGGTTTATGAGCCGGACAGCCGACACACCGCTTATTAAGAGGACATTTTGTATATCGTGCAGTGCCGCCTGCGCCGATACGTCCAATCCCTTTTTCTTCTCAACATACGCTTCAAATACCATGTTCTTCACAAATATGGGTGTGTAACACGTTGTTACACACCCATCCCGCCTTTCTTAAGGTTTATATATCGATCTTTGAATACAATGGCTTGTCAGAGGCTTCTGCCGGAGGCTCTTTTCTCAAGGTAGCCGGATCTTGAGGTTTATTTGCAGGGCGGACATCTCTTCTGCCGCCGCCTCCGCCCGGTCGTCCTCCTCTTCCCCTGTCCTTATTAAAGGGCCTATCCCCGCGGTCGCCGCGGTTTTGCTCGTTTCTGTCGCCGTCAAATCTGCGCGGCGGACGGTCATCACGCTGATAGCCTGTCTTAAATGGTGTCCTTGCTGCCGCTGCCGGGTTTATCACGACGCGGCGGTTGGGCTCATCCCCTACTGATGTAGAGGTTACACCCGCCACTGTGGAGACTGTGGCATGTATCACGCGCCGCTCATAGGGGTTCATGGGTTCAAGCGTCGCACTCTTTCCGGTCTTTATAACGTTCTGCGCCATGCGTTTGGCAAGGGCAACCAGAGTCTTTTCCCGCTTGTCACGGTAGTCGCCGCTGTCTATGGTTATGCGGAGAAACTCTCCCTCGTCGCGGTTTACCACAAGGCTGGTGATGTATTGGAATGCATCCAGCGTCTCACCGCGTCTGCCGATTACAGCACCCATCTGCTCGCCCTCAAGCGAGAAGCACGCACCCTGGGGATCCTGCTTGGCGTCTATACGCACACCCTCTAATCCCATACAGTCAAGAACATCCTTGATAAATCCCTTGGCTTGATCAAACTTTGAAAGATTGACCCAAACCCTCACCTTTGCAGGAGAGGACTTACCCAGTCCCAAAAAGCCTTTTTTAGGTGTTTCCAATATCTCAAACTGAACATCGCCGGTCTCGCCTAACTGTTCTAATGCCATATTGTAAGCTTCATCCACGGTTTTACCGGTAGCAATGATCTCTTTCTCCATACTAAGCTCTCAACCCACGCATAAACACACGTGCGTCAATTTCCTTTCTTATTAAATCGATACCGCAATCAGTTCACATCGTCATCCGTCGGCTCTACATACACCTCGCCGTACTTTTCCGCATCCCTTTTTCTTGCTTCCGCAAGCTTTGCTCTGTTTATCTCCTTGGCAGTAGGTCCCTTTTCCCTCTTGGGGCTGGCAGCCGGTTTTTCTTTCTTTGTCTCTGTTACCTCTGTCCCCTCGCCGCTTGTATCGCTGTCGGGTTCTGCTTCGGTTTCGGTATTTTTCACTGCACCCTTCTGCTTATCCTGAACCTTCTGTCTTGCTTCTTCCATGCTCTTTTGGTAAGCCTGTGAGAACTTGGAGTTCTTCTTTTTCTGCTTTTTAAGCTTCATTTCCTCTGCGACCTTAGCAGCTAACGCCTTGGGGTCGTACATCTTATTGAGGATATAGGTCTGGAACGCCATGAGGAAGTTTGTCAGTATCCAGTAGAAGCCCACGCCGGCGGGTACTTGAAACGCAAAAAATATCGAGAATAGCGGCATAACATACATCATAGCCTTACCCATGCCCCCCTGCTGCTGTTGAGCGGGGTTAGAGCGCATGGTGTATATGGTCAGAAGATAGGAGGTTACACCCGAAAGAATCGGTATAAGCCAGAGTATGTTAAATGAGTTTAGACTGGGCTGTAACCCCAGGTTAATGCCTAAAAAGTTTAAATCAAAGGCGGATACCTTTGTGATAAAGTCGGCTCCCAGCTCGGTAAAGCGGGTCTGAAATGCAGGGTCGGACACCGCCATTGCCACCGATATCTCGGGGGAGGCGGCAATAAACGTATCACCTAGCGCAGTCTTGGCTATCTCTACAGCCTTTGCGATTACATCGGCAGGGAAGCGCAGGACGTGCGTAATGGGCTTATATATAACATCAATCAAACCAAAGAGGATGGGAAACTGTATAAGCAGAGGCAGACAACCGCTGAGCGGATTGTACCCCTCCTCTTGATAGAGCTTACTGAGCTCCTCTTGGTATTTCTGCTTGTTATTCGAGTATTTCTTTTGAAGCTCGTTCATCTTAGGCTGGAAGATAGCCATCTTGGCTGTATTCTTCTGCTGATTGATGGACAGCGGGAACATGAGTGCCTTTGTGATGATGGTAAACAGAATAAGAGAGACACCGTATACCGGTAGAATTTTATAGCAAGCCCACATTATCCAACCGAGCGGCACTGCTATGAACGAAAATATTGATGATCCCATTTAAAGCTCCTAATCAACCATTATAAGAAGTTATTTGCGGACAGAACCAATCCGCTCGACAGGGTCGTAACCGCCCTTGGAAAAGGGGTTACATCGAAGTAAACGCCATAACGCCAATAACCCGCCTTTAGCTACGCCAAAGCGGGAAACGGCTTCATAGGCATACTCGCTGCAGGTGGGCACAAACCTGCAAGCGGGCGGCAGATAGGGCGAGATCTCCCTTTTATATGCCCCTATCAAATAAAGCAGGATCTTTTTAGCAACATTCATGATTTAATACTGCCCGATTATCTGGCATCCTTCCGCTTTACGCCCTTAATTATCGTTTCCATATGACCTTTTACCACCGGTATAAGCGCGGTGGATTTACATGTCAGCGTGCGTCCTCTGGCAACAAAAACCAGATCATAGCCGGATATTGAAGCGGCAGCCTGCCGGACAGCCTCTTTTATGACGCGTCTGGCTCTGTTTCGCTTGACGGCACAGCCGAGCTTTGTGCTCGCAGTAATGCCCACCCTAAGAGTGCCTGTCCTGTTTTTGAGAAAATAGGTAACAAGCATAGGGTGAACCAGTGACTGTCCTCTGCCATAGACCCTCTTAAACTCCTTGTTGAGTGTAAGCGGCAAAAAATCCATACACAAGTCCTTTAAGGGTAAGGTTTTAGTGGGTCAATCTTGCTCTGCCTTTGGCGCGGCGTCTTGCGAGCACCTTGCGTCCGTTAGCTGTGCTCATTCTCTTTCTGAAGCCGTGCTCCTTCTTTCTTTGCAGCTTTTTGGGCTGGTATGTCCGGAACATATATATCACTCCTTTACTGAATATCTATTATCTATTCAGTAAAGGAGTGATATATATGTTCCGGACATATATATCACTCCTTTACTGAATAGATAATAGATATTTTTTACAATAAGAATAGTATATAATAATTTTATGGTGTATGTCAAGCAAAATTTTTTAAAAAAGCCGATTATACCTCTTTATTTTTTTATGGACATATAGTATAATAGGAAAACAAGGAACGATATGAATAGGAGATATGTAAAAATGTATCCTCTTTTATTGAGAAGTGCGCTTCAATACTACATCTGGGGCGGCACTAAGCTCTATCCGCGCTATAATAAAGGAGAACCGGGCGTTAACATAGCAGAATCATGGGAGGTATCGGTTCATCCCGCCGGACTGTCGGTC
>CAYSTR010000302.1:0-4158 GCA_964433745.1 uncultured Oscillospiraceae bacterium
CTTATTGGAGAGTAAAATGATATATGCGTTAGCGTTTACAATACTGGCGGTTGGCTTTTTTATAATAAATGCAAAGAGCAAATATATTATACCGTACCAAAAAATGACAAAAATTGCAAATTATTTGTCAAAAACAATATTGATTTTACCTTTCATAGCTTTTATCGTTTTTGCAATCTTATTTAATACAGTTCTTAAAGGGAGGTTTATTGAAAGAAGCTCCCACGCACTAACTGTATTTACATTATGGATTTATGCCACCTCGTTTTATGTTCAGATTTTAAAATACTTTAAAAATAAGATTGTTTTAATTTCATCTATAATAGGATTTGTAATATCTGTAGCATTTGCAATTATTTTTACTCCGCTTGATAGATATTGCGAGCTATTCTTCAATTCTTTGCACGAGGCTTCTTTTGTGATAAGCGGATTGATGTTTGTGCTTATATATTTTAATAATTTTAAACAAAAAAGAAATAATTCTTCTTTATACCAGAACTAACAAACAACCACTAAAAAAATAAAAATACATAAAGTGACTAAATCATGTACAAGATTTAGTCACTTTCGTATTTAACAACTATAAAGGCAGTGCTGTTGGAGGTACTAATAAAAGTGTAGCTTATTTAATTTGCTGCATTTGAAATAATGTTATCTGCTTCGTCCCTAGTCATGTTACCCGACTGAACCTGCTTTTCGCAGTAAGGCTTTACCGCTTCCAGAAGCTGCTCCTTTGTCTCGAAAGGCCCGAATACGACTGGTTCGGAATTGTCGTTCGCAATAGTCATTATATATCCTGCCCCTACTTGAAAATCCTCCGCGTCATAGGAGATCATCATTTTGTCCTGACCATCTACTGACTTTGAGACCTTTATACCGTTCTTGATGTCGTTTAGGATATCATTATAATTAGCCCGCGAATTATCCACATCCTCCTGTGTAATAGAGTGAAGATTACCCTCTTTATCATAATACCCTGTATTCGTATCGCCTACCAACGCCTGCATATCAGAAAGCGTTTGCTCCATCCACGCCTTATACTCGTCATAGGTCCACCACTCGACCTCCGGTGTAGGATAAAGCTTTAAATACTCATCCTCACCCATCCAGGTCTTTCCATCGGAGCTTATCTTGGTTTCACCTGTAGCATCATCCTTATATGTGTAATGATAGGCATTACCAGCTATTGGCTCTTCAACCGGTTTGTTTTTTAACGCAGAGGTTGCAAATACAGTTGTGGTACTTACTACGATAAGAGCGGACGCTATCAAACCGGTCATGGTTGATTTTTTTATCTTCATAATAGAAATAATCCTTTCTTCAATTGAGTTTTTACTAAAGCTATTGCATAAAGGGGTCAGCCTGCTTTTCTTTTCTTCCATACTAAGGAGTGTGTGTGCATAGCTTGATTTAACACCTACACCAAACAATCGAACCACCTGTTCATCACAAGCAAGCTCCATATCTCGGTTAGCAAGAATAAACATCACCCAAACCAACGGATTAAACCAGTGGATACAAACACATGCGGTCAAAATAAGCTTGTACAAGGAATCGAAACGCCTAATATGAACCAATTCATGCTCCAGTACATATATAAGCTGCTGACAATTCTCCCAATTAGTTTCTTTGGGTAATAGAATAACCGGCTTTATTATACCATACGTTAAAGGGACTTTGATTTTATCCGATTGTCTGATCTGCAATTGTCTGATGATTTTATGGGTAAGAAGCCAATTAGTAACAATATCATTTTGTAATATAAGAGAGCTTGCAAATTCTTTACGGCATTTTATATAGGTGTAACCAAAGAACAGAAGGCAGCAAGCGAGTCCAACAAACCAAACTATGAAGAATGGTAAAAACGGGCTATTCGTCTGCGTGGAAACTTCCGTCGGTAGCTGGTTTACCATTCCCATAAAAGTATTGGGGACGGTAAGAGCAGTTCTGCTGTTTACAGATGCTTCTGTACTAGAAAACAGCTTAACCAGCGAGTAAACACTAAACGGAGTAGAGAGCTGCAAAGGAATTAATAACCGTACAACCGCCACTGCCCACAATGCCATAAAGGTTGTTTTGGGGAGCTTGTGTATAAAGAGTGCACGCAATACCACCGAAACTATAATAAATAATGCTGCCTGGCCGCTCGTTTCAAGAATATCCAGATTGTTCACCTCATTTATAAATTTCCTATAATGCTGCGGAGGTTCTCAATTTGCTCCGCAGATAGATTCTTTCGTCCGAGCAATGAAGCAAATAAAAGATCTGCCGAACCGTCAAACACTTTGTTAATCAGTTCCTCTGTTTCGGCCTGCTGTATCTGCTCCTTTGGTATAAGCGCACGGCAGGTAAAATTGGGTTCAATACGCTCGACAGCACCTTTAGCGATACACTTTTTTATAACTGTGTAGGTGGTATTCATGTTCCAGCCGGTTTCATCCTTTAATATATCGGATATTTGTTTAGCTGTCATGTCCCCGTTCTTCCACAGTACATCCATAACCTTGAGCTCTGAATCAAAAAGCTTAATGGACATATAATCCGCTCCCTTCACACTATTGCAATAGTATGATATTATACTATCACAATAGTGCAGACTTGTCAATACTATTGCAGTAGTTTATTTGTTACATTTTTGTGAATGCTCATCTCATAATAGAGGTGGAGTCATATCGCAGGCGAACTCCAGCTCCTAACTGTTTCCATTTATGCACACTTGCAAAATTCGGCAGGATATACTATAATATAAGCATACTCATGGAAAGGAACTAAAAAAACTACACGACATGACAACTAAAAAGCTTCTTATATGCATGTTTCTCTGCCTTACGATCTTCTTTAGCGGCTGTGATCTGCTCCCGTCCGCCAGTTCGTCCGAGGACATTCCCCCTCCTCCGCCCGACTATCCCGTTGAGGTGGGGTATGTTTCTATATCCGAAAAACCCGAATGTATTGTCTCATTGACGCCGCAGGTGACCGAGGCTATATTCTATCTCATGTCCGAGGGGGCACTGGCGGGTGTGTCGGACTTTTGCGATTTCCCCTCCCGCGTGAATGATCTGCCCCGCCTGGGCACGGCATTTACCCCGGATGTAAAGGAGATAATTAAGCTGGGCGCACAGTATGTACTGTCCACCTCTGAGCTGCCGTCACAGGACGTGGTGGAGCTTGAACAGAACGGTATTCGTATCATCTATCTGAAATCACCCTCGTCTCTGCCGGAGATGCGCATATTCTTCTCCGAGCTGTGCAGGCTTTTTTACGGCGAGACCGAGGGGGTAAAAAAGTCACAGCTGGTGGACAACCAGATAGATGAGATTATCGAGCGCATACGCACAAAAGGCGGCGAAACGGTGAACGCTCTGTTTGTAATGACCGAGCAGGGTGATATCCTCACAGGGGACGCTCCTGTCTGGCAGCTCTGCGAGAGCATATTGGGCACAAAAATTGTGAACCTTGCCGCCGGATACACCGGCTATGCCCTCCCGGCGGACGAGCTATCAAAGCTAAACCCGGACATTATCTACTACGCCGGAGGGATTGCTCCCGAAATCCTTGCGGAGATAGACGGAATAAAGGATATGAAGGCACTAGCCGAGGGACGTATCCGCGAGTATGACGAGGTGCTTTTAGAGCGCTTTACGGTGCGCTCTCTCGAGGAATACGGAAAGCTTTTGGGGTAGGATTAAATGGATAAAATAAACACCATCATCACTCGGTTGAAAGAGCACTACCCCGCGTCCTGCTCTCTTGAATACAAAAAACCGCATGAGCTTTTAGTCGCTACCAGATTGGCAGCACAGTGTACCGATGCGCGTGTAAACCTTGTTACGCCGGAGCTTTTTTCGCGTTTCCCCACATTGGAGGATTTTCGGGACGCGGATATAGAGGAGCTGGAGCGCATTATCTACCCTTGTGGGTTTTACAAGATAAAGTCGCGGGACATAAAGGCGCTGGCGGGGGAGCTTATCTCGCGGTTTGGCGGTGTTGTCCCCGATACGGTGGAGGAGCTTATCACGCTGCCCGGTGTGGGACGAAAAACCGCTAACCTCATAGTCGGGGATGTGTACGGTAAACCCTCTTATGTCTGTGACACCCACTGTATCCGCATATCAAGGCGTCTGGGGCTGACCGCTACAGACGACCCGTACAAGACAG
>CAYSTR010000303.1:0-4153 GCA_964433745.1 uncultured Oscillospiraceae bacterium
ATAAAGGAAGAAAAGGTCTTAGCTTAATAATAAGGTGGCGGCTTATGAGAAAAAACACATGGATTACTACAACTCTTATAGCTTTGGGTGCGGCTTTAATGGCGTCCGGGATTCTTAGAAACGAGCTTACAGATATCTATAAAAAAGCGGTACGTATATGTTTGGAGTGTATTGGGATTGGTTGAAAAACTGAGAAGAATTATACAAATAACCGCCGCCCTGCTCATGAATGCTAACTTTACTGGCTTTGCCACAGGACAGATTTTCAAGGGAAGCTCCAAGCAGTTTTGCGTACCGGGGCTTAATTGCTATTCCTGTCCCGGAGCTGTGGGTTCATGCCCCATTGGTTCACTTCAATCTATGGCGGGTAATCCATCAATGAGAATAAGCCTTTATGTAAGCGGATTTCTAATCCTTATAGGTGCATTCTTCGGACGGCTTATCTGCGGATTTATTTGTCCTTTCGGACTATTGCAGGAGCTTATTTATAAGCTTCCCACTAAAAAACTAAAGCTTAACAAACGGTTTTCCTTCTTACGGTACATAAAGTATATTGTTCTTATCATCTTTGTATTTGTGCTTCCCGCCTTTTTTCTCTGGAAAGACGGTGTAGGTGTTCCCGCGTTTTGTAAGTTCATCTGCCCTGCCGGTACGTTGGAGGCGGGGATTCCTTTGGTTCTTCTAGATGAAAGACTGCGGCAGACCATCGGCGGGTTGTTTTGGTGGAAGATTGGTGTGTTATGTGCCGTTTCATCCTTGTGCATATTCATGTACCGGGCTTTCTGCCGATTTCTCTGTCCGCTGGGAGCTGTTTACGGACTATTAAACAGATTTTCACTGTTTGGTGTGCAGTATGAAAAAAGCCGATGTAACCGCTGCGGTCATTGCAACAGCTCATGTAAGATGGAGCTGAAACCTACATGTGATACCCGCTCGGCCGAATGTATCGGCTGCGGAGACTGTGTAAAGGGCTGTTCCCAAAAGGCTTTATATTATGGTAATTCTATAAAAAAGGAGACTGTAAAGAAATGAGTAGAGCATTGCGTCTTGTTATCGGAATTATTGCTTCTGTGGGTATTTTAGCTGTTATTTATTTGGTGTGGACTATGCTATCGCCGGATGAGGACAAGGAACTTGCGGCGAATGCTTCCTCTGTTTCTATAAGAGAATCCTCTGCAATTGCTGTCTCTGCTGATGAACAAGATGAGGATGAAGAGCCCAGTGAGAGTGTGGAGACTGACTCATCGAGCAAAACCGGCAGTGTAACAACAAGCAATCCCACAAACAATGATAAGGGTACAGTCACATCTGCTGCCGACTCGCCTGTTTCGGTATTGTCATACGGACTAAAGGTAGGAAACCGGGCGTACGACTACGAGATGACCTTACTGGACGGCACAAAGCAAAAACTGTCCGATCTACAGGGTAAGCCTGTGCTTTTAAACTTCTGGGCAACATGGTGCGGACCCTGCGTCGGTGAAATGCCGGACATCGAAAAAATATATAATGATTACGGAGACAGTGTTTATATTCTGGGTCAAAATTCTGGAGAGGACGAATCCACTGTTTCATCCTTTATAAAGAAAAACGGTTTTACCTTTCCTATAAGCCTTGATACAGACGACACTATATCCAATAAATACAATCTTCAATACATACCTGTCACATATATACTAGATACAAACGGTGTTATTGTCACAGTTATAGACGGCAGCTCTGATTACAATACATTTTCTAGAGCGATTGAGAAAGCGCTTAAAAACTAAACATCATTATATGGGATGTAAGGGATGGGTAGTACTTAATAATTGTTTGTGGCTTTGGAAAGCAAATAATACTGCTATAATCTTACTGTAGTCATTGCGTCTGCCTCGGTAGAAGCAGGACTAGAGAAAGAGAGCCGGGGAGGATAATATGGGCAAGTATATTCTGGCTCTGGATCAAGGGACAAGCAGCTCGAGAGCGGTTCTTTTCGGGCATGACGGTATACCTTATTCCTCTTTATCGCGTGAGTTTCCGCAGTACTATCCAAAACCCGGTTATGTCGAGCATGACCCTATGGATATATTATCTTCACAGTATGGTGTAATGACCGATGTTTTAAAGCAAAGCGGAGTGTCACCGTCCGAGCTTGCGGCGGTGGGTATCACAAACCAGCGCGAGACCGCCATACTGTGGGATAAAAATACCGGAAAGCCTGTGCATAACGCCATAGTCTGGCAGTGCAGACGGACAGCTCACATCTGCCATGAGATAAAGGAGCGGGGGCTTGCCGACTACATCCGTGTCATGACAGGGCTTGTGGTGGATGCGTATTTTTCTGCCACAAAGATAATGTGGATTCTTGACAATGTCCCCGGTGTGCGCGAGAAAGCCCAGCGCGGCGAGATACTGTTCGGGACGGTGGATACCTTTCTTTTATGGCATTTAACCGGCGGGCGTGTACATATCACCGACAGGACAAACGCATCCCGCACCATGCTCTTTAACATCCATTCCCTCGAATGGGACGATGTAATCCTCCGCGAGCTGAACATTCCGCGCTCTATTCTGCCGGAGGTCAAAAGCTCCAGTGAACTATTCGGGAAGCTTTCTCTGGATGGGGTAAACATCCCCATTACGGGCATAGCCGGAGACCAGCAGGCGGCATTATTCGGGCAGACCTGTTTTGAGCAGGGGGATGTGAAGAACACCTACGGAACAGGCTGTTTTCTCCTCATGAACACAGGCGGTCAGGCATTTTCTTCCCGCCACGGACTTATTACAAGCCTTGCTGCTTATACTGGCACGGATAAGCGATATGTTCTGGAGGGGAGCGTGTTTACCGGAGGTGCTCTCATACAGTGGCTTCGCGATGAGCTTCAGATTATTAAAACAGCTGCCCAGTCGGAGGAGCTGGCGGCAAGCGTACCGGACAGCGGCGGCGTATGTGTCGTACCCGCATTTACCGGGTTGGGTACACCCTACTGGGACATGGATGCGAGAGGGCTTATATGCGGTCTGACCCGCGGCTCCGGACGTGCGCACATAGCGCGAGCGGCGCTACAATCTATTGCCTGTCAGGTGGACGACATACTGCGGGCAATGGAGCGCGATACCGGATTTACCATCGGCTCACTGCGCGTGGATGGGGGCGCGTCTGCTAACAATCTTCTCATGCAGCTGCAATCGGACATCACCCGCACAGAGGTGCTGCGTCCGCAAAACCGCGAAACAACAGCATTGGGAGCGGCATATCTCGCCGGTCTTGCTGTCGGCTTCTGGAGCAGCACAGACGAGCTTATACGCTTAAACGAAGCAGACAGGTGCTTTAGTCCGCTCATGGATGAGGATAAAGCACGTAAGCTAAAACGGGACTATGATATTGCAGTAAGGCGCACCATGTGGCGGGAGGAATAAAAAACCACCCTTCTTCTTATGAAAGGGCGGTATTATCCATGTAATGTATTAAGCCTTTACAGCCGTATATACCACACGCTCACTGGTCTCGGTGGGCGGGTTTTCGCTGTAACCGTCATGTCGGGCAGTTACGGTCAGTCCCGCTGCTGTAAGAGCGCCGCATATCTCCTCGTCTGTATACGCTCGCTCTGAGAAGCATTCACTGATGCGGTTATAGGTCTTTCCTCCGCGTACAAATATGTCAAGGGTGATGTTAGTCACAAGGTCTGCTGTCTCGTTCTGCCAGACACAGAAAACATCCTCTTTCTCCAAAACAAATATACTATTTGATAAAATAGCCCTGTGTTTATACGGAGTGTTAACATCAAATATAAACACACCGCCCGGTTCAAGAAAGAGTGATACCCGCCGTATAGTCTCGCGAAGTGCGGACAGGCTGTTTAGATGGTTGAGACTGTCCAACGAGCAGACACATCCGCGTATAGTACCGTAAAGATCCAGTCTCTCCATACGCTGGCATAAGAGAAGCGTATCGGAGAGCCGCTCACGTGCGACCGCCAGCATGTCGTGTGACGCGTCACAGCCTATCATATCAAATCCTCTTTTTTTAAGCTCACGTGTCAGTCTGCCCGTCCCGCAGCAGAGATCGAGGACTATAGCACCCTCTCCCGCATACCTCTTTAGGGCGTCTGCCGTAAATGCACCCATACTGGCATAGTCCACATTGTCGGTGAGTTGGTCATATACCTCTGCA
>CAYSTR010000304.1:0-4126 GCA_964433745.1 uncultured Oscillospiraceae bacterium
CACCAGTATCGTCTATCCTAACCTCTGTTTTACATACAGGCTGATCGGTCAGTACGTCACGGATTTCGGTAATCTGCGGCTCGTTCGGGACTATGTTTCCGTCCCGGTCGAGTACCCATTTTATCTCAAAGCCATTCATGATGGTAAAACGTTCATTATTTGAAGCGTTGTTTAGTGGCTCTGGGGATTTTTCTTTATCGGCAGAGGATACCGCAGAGCTTTCGGGTATGCTCTCCGGCTCATTATTTACTGCGGTCTGACAGCCGCTTAAAATAATAAGCAAAATTACGGCAAATAATAGTTTTATTATTAACACCTCTTTTATAACACATTAATAACATTATAACATAATAGAAATAATATGCAATGGTTTTTCTATTAATGTTAATGGGTTTATCTTAATTAAAAAAATGGATTATTGTTGCAGAATTAAAAGAGTGGATTGACATAGGTGCTCTTATATAATATAATGTTAATGAGCTTAATCGAGAAAATACTACTATTTATACGGAGGAAATTATATGGCTATTCTTATTACAGGCGGTGCAGGCTTTATCGGTACGCATACATGTGTGGAGCTTCTTAATGCCGGTGAAGAGATAGTAGTAGTTGACAATCTTATAAACAGCAAAAGGGAAGCATTGGACGGAGTTAAAAAAATAACCGGCAAGGATTTCCCCTTTTACGAGAACGATATTCTGGACGAATCCGCTCTGAACAGAATCTTTGAGCAAAACAATATCACCTCCTGCATTCATTTTGCGGGGCTAAAGGCTGTGGGTGAGTCGGTGGAGAAACCGCTCGAGTATTATCACAATAATATAACAGGCACACTAATCCTTTTGAAGGTCATGAACCGCTTTAATGTTCGTCAGATAGTATTCAGCTCGTCCGCTACGGTGTACGGTATGCCCAAAGAAGTGCCTATTAAAGAGGATTTCCCCCTGTCCACGACTAATCCCTACGGCAGTACAAAGCTATATATTGAGCAGATACTAAAGGACTTGTGCGTATCGGATGAGCGGTGGCGCGTGGTTCTCTTGCGCTACTTCAATCCCATAGGCGCACACGAGAGCGGGCTAATCGGCGAGGAGCCAAACGGCATACCCAACAATATCATGCCGCGTATCATAGACGTTGCTCGGGGGAAGATGGACTCCCTAACGGTGTTTGGGGATGATTACCCCACTAAGGACGGTACAGGTGTGCGCGACTACATCCATGTGTGCGATTTGGCGGAGGGGCATGTATGTGCGGTTCAGGCTTTAACGAGGATAAAGGGTGCTCACGCCTACAATCTCGGTACAGGCAACGGCTACTCGGTGCTTGAGATAATAAAGACATTCGAGCAAGCCAATAATGTAAAGATTAACTGTCACATAACACCCAGACGTCCGGGGGATGTGGCTGAATGCTACGCCGACCCGCAAAAAGCACAAAAAGAGCTTGACTGGACGGCAAAACGTGGTATAATTGAAATGTGCCGCGATGCGTGGCGATATGCGTCACGCCGTTAGGACTTATTTTCGGGAGAACGCCTTTTGTGGATGCCGACATTATAAAGAGAATAACCGAGACCATAGACAAGCGCGGTGGCGAGCTCACCGCGCTTTCAAACCATATAAAAACACATCCCGAGAGCGGATTTCGCGAGTTTAACACCGCGAACACGGTTCGGGATTTTTTATCCTCCCTGGGGATGAAATGCGAGACCGGACTGGCGATTACCGGTGTTAAGGCGCGTCTGACCGGGAAAAAGGATGCACCCTGTATTGCTGTCATAGGGGAGCTGGACGGTATCTCATGCCCTAGCCACCCCGAAGCGGATCGGAAGACGGGGCTTACCCATGCCTGCGGTCACAATGCACAGCTTGCCATGCTCATGGGTGCGGCTATGGCACTATCCGACCCTTTCGTCAAGGAGCAGCTATGCGGGGAGGTGTGCTTCTTTGCCGTACCGTCCGAGGAGTATTCGGATCTTGACTATAAAGAAGGCCTTATATCGCAGGGTGCGATTAAAAGTCTGGGCGGCAAGTCCGAG
Source organism: uncultured Oscillospiraceae bacterium (assembly GCA_964433745.1). Classification (GTDB taxonomy): domain Bacteria; phylum Bacillota; class Clostridia; order Oscillospirales; family Ruminococcaceae; genus CAYSTR01. Next base: position 2,042 of record CAYSTR010000304.1, read on the forward strand.
CTTATACGAATTGGTGCTTTTGACGACATTAATATAGCACTAGTAAGCCATCTGCACCTTGTGGACACCCGCGAGGACGTGCTTTTGGGGTTGAACACCACAAACGGCTTTACCGCAAAGCTTATTACAATGTCGGGGCGTGCAACACATGCGGCTCTGTCTCCCGACAAGGGGGTAAACGCGCTCAATGCCGCTGCAATAGGTCTTAATGCGCTTGCCTATCAGCGGGAGACCTTTCGTGACGAGGACTATGTGAGGGTACATGCCATTGTAAAGAGCGGGGGAGAGATGGTCAACGTCATCCCCGACCATGTTGTATTGGAGGCAAAGGCGAGGGCACGCACCATGACCGCCATGAGGGACGCATCCATGAAGATAAACCGTGCATTTGAGGCGGGTGCTCATGCCATGGGTGCAAAGCTTGACATTAAAGAGCTGCCGGGATATCTCCCGGTCATGCCGCTTTCCACCCCGAGGGCGCTTATAGACGCTGCGAAAGCGCTAAAGGGTACGTATTCCTTTGCGGATATAGACCCACATGCCCACAGTGCAGCCTCCACCGATGTGGGGGATTTATCGCACCTCATGCCGGTGGTGGGGTTCACGACAGGCGGCTTTACCGGTGACCTGCACAGTGCGTCCTACCGGCTGACAGACCCCAATCTTGCATATATTCTGCCTGCAAAGCTGGCGGCGATTACGGTATATAATCTTCTGAAGGACGAAGCGGCAGGGGCACACGAGGTCATGAACTCGTTCCCGCAGCACCTGACCAAGGGGGAATATCTAGATTATCTAGGTGTAACCGAGGAGGAAACAAAATGACAGAGCTTTCACACAAGATACTAGGGGACTATCAAGTCAGAAAAACGAATAAACAGAAAACCGATTTTATTGAGCTTATCATGGGAAGCTGTAAGGACAAGGGGATTCCGGTAAGGGTGGAAAAGGGCGGGATTTTTAAAAGCCGCAACATTATAGCGGGAGAGCTGGAGACAGCTAGGATTGTGGTCACCGCCCACTACGACACCCCGGCGGGATTGCCGTTTCCCAACTTTATTACACCAAAGAACCCGCTTATGCTGCTTTTATATAATCTGCTTATTTTGCTTCCGTTTATCATTATGTGGTATATAGCGGAGCTGCTTATCGGTTTTTTGCCTATTGACGCGTATAATTTTCGCATTAATATGCGCATATTAGAGCTGGTTACACTGATTGTTTTAATGTGTGTATTTCTTATCCTTGTTTACTTTGGCAAGGCGAACCGAAACAATGCAAACGACAATACCTCCGGTGTGGTGACACTCTGCGAGCTTATTGACGCACTGCCGCCCGAGCAGAGGGATAGGGTAGCTTTTGTCTTTTTTGACAATGAGGAGCTGGGTATGGTAGGCTCGTCCTTGTTTCGCAAGGTACACAAAATGGAGATGATGGATAAGGTTTTATTTAATCTCGACTGCGTGTCGGACGGCGACCACATCATGCTTATAGAGAATGGGCGCATGAGAAAGCTATATGGCGAGCTTGTGCGGAGTGTGTTCACCCCCACACAGGAAAAGCAGGTGCATATAGAGACAGGGTTTACCGCATTCTATCCGTCGGACCACTGGTTTTTCCCTATACATACCGGTATTGCCGCATTGAGGAGAAAAAAGGGTTTGGGGCTTTATCTGGGGAGAATACACACGAGCCGCGATACATGCTTTGATGAAACGAACATAAGCTTTATAAAAAATGCAATAATACAATTTGTAGATTTATCTTGTAAGTGATATGGAAGAATTTTCTATATATTGGGTTTTCCACACTTTCAACAGAGTTTTCCACAGGCGTTTATCACTTTTCTGGCTCCTCACACACTATATATAGTTTTTTTACAATTTGCACACCATATCTTTACATTGAAATTTGACTTTTTCGGAAAAAAATGTTAAAATGTAATAATATTGAATAAATTGTTTTATCAGAATTGTGCCGCATTTGAAAGATTGAAAGGACACGGATATGGGTATATTTAGTAAGCTTTTTCCCTCCTACAGCCAAAAGGAATTGAAAAGAATAGAACCTATTGCAGATAAAATT
>CAYSTR010000305.1:0-4110 GCA_964433745.1 uncultured Oscillospiraceae bacterium
TTCCGGTGTATGCCGCCCGTTCCCGCTTATATTTAGGGCAGCACCTGTGTCCTTTATATTATGCCGGCGGCTCTCCTTTGGTGATATGAATAGTAAGATGTAATGGCTAAAAGAGTAGATGCGGCTTTTCATAGGCAAAAGCCACCGCTATCCTCCCCCGGCTTTTCTTTCTATATATAATATGCCGAAACAAAAACTAGGGAACTTGTGCGTAGACAGCTATTATTTCTGTATTTCATCATTTTGCAGATTTTAACGGATAATCACGCTTATAAGGCAATATAAAATAAAATCATAAAAATAAAATTTTTGGAGGACTTATGAGTAAAGAAATTTCACAAGAAGTAATCGGCGGCTTTAAACAAACATTTAGCGGAGATATGCACGCTCGTGCCATGCAGAACGCTCTTTCCAAGCACAACATTCATGACCTCTCTTTCTCCACAGCGGATTCGGCTTTTATTCGCAATAAATTTTCCTGCGAGATTCCCACTTTAAAGGTAACTAACCAAAAAGCTTCCGGACGCTGCTGGATTTTTGCAGGGCTTAATGTTCTAAGAGAGCTTATAGCTAAAAAATATAATCTCGATGATTTCGAGTTCTCACAAAATTATATAGCTTTCTATGATAAGCTAGAAAAGGCAAACTACATGCTCGAAAGTATAATCGAGACAGCCGCACGCGACTATGACGACCGCACCGTTGCGCACATATTAGCCACAGGCATCCAAGACGGCGGACAATGGGATATGTTTACGGCGATAGTCGAAAAGTATGGTCTTGTTCCCAAGGATGCTATGCCCGAGACCTTCCAGTCCGAGAATACAGGTGCAATGAACCGTATACTCAACGCAAGACTGCGTGAAGCGGCTGTCGAGCTGCGGGGTATATGTGCTTCGTCAGGTAATGACAAGGCAAGAGAGTGTAAGCTTGAGGTCATGGCAGAGATATATAAGATACTCTGCATGTGCTTTGGCACACCACCCTGCTGCTTTGATTTTGAGTATGTCGATAAGGACAAAAAATACGGCGTTGTTAAATCACTTACCCCTATCCAGTTCTTTAAGGAGTATACAGACATTAATCTTAATGATTATGTCTCGATTGTCAATGCACCCACTGAGGATAAGCCCTTTAACAGGACATATACGGTAGATTTTCTGGGCGGTGTGTATGAGGGTGCTCCCATACTATATCTGAATGTACCCATTGAGACGTTAAAAGCACTTGTAATAAAGCAGCTTAAAGCAGGTGAGGTAGTATGGTTCGGCTCGGATGTCGGGCATTTCGGTGAGAGAGCCGCCGGTGTATGGGATGACAACTCCTATGATTATGAGCTTACATTGGGGCTAAAGCTGCACATGACCAAGGCAGAGCGTCTCTGCTACAGACACAGCGCCATGAACCATGCCATGGTCATAACCGGTGTAAATCTGGACGGTGACACACCCAACCGCTACAAGATACAGAACAGCTGGGGCGACAAGAACGGCAAGGACGGCTATTTCATTATGAGTGACACCTGGTTTGATGATTTTGTGTATCAAGCAGTCATTCATAAGAATCATCTGTCGGATGAGCAGAAAAATGCACTAAAGCAGGATCCCATTCATCTCAATCCCTGGGATCCCATGGGTTCTCTGGCGTGAGCTTATGAATTTAAGGAGTAATAACCCCATGCTTCCAGAGAAGCTTCGTACAATGGAGCCGTACGAACCGTTATCCGGTACATTCGATGTGCGGCTGGACGCAAACGAATCCTTTATCCCGCCCGACGATAGTATCCTCACCGCCCTGTCCAAGCTTCAGCTAAACCGATATCCCGACCCGTACAGCCGAGAGCTGTGTACCGCTTTTGCCGCATACTACGGTATCGACCCAGAGCGTGTCACGGCGGGTAACGGTTCAGATGAGCTTATCGGTATAATCCTCTCCTCCTTTCTGGGGGAGGGGGACAAGGCGCTCTGCTTCTCCCACGATTTCTCTATGTACAAGTTCTATCTAAAGCTTTATGAGAAGCAGATAGTTATCTATAACAAGCCTCATGATTTGACAGTGGATATAGACGAGGTTTTACGTATAGCAGAAGCTAACAATGTACGTCTTATCATCTTCTCAAACCCCTGCAACCCCACATCACTGGGAATAAAGCGGGAGGAGATAATAAGACTAATAGAGAGTACAAAAGCTATAGTCGTTCTGGATGAAGCGTACATGGACTTTTTCAATCAGTCTCTTATAAAGCTCGACTTTTCGAACCTTATCATTCTGCGTACAATGTCCAAAGCATTAGGACTAGCAGGAGCACGTCTCGGCTTCGCGGTGGCAGGGTGCGAATATACACGAGCACTTCAAGCGGTAAAATCCCCATACAATGTGAACATTCTATCGCAGGCGGCAGGAACAGCGGCGCTTTCAAATAAAGCCCTTATTGACGAGAACATAAGACGGATTATCTCGTCGCGGGATATGCTCTACAGCCGCATGTGTGCAATGAAGAGCGATGAGATTGTAACGGTTTTCCCCACATGCACGAACTTTGTGTTTGTGCGTATGAGGGATGCACAATCGGTGTTCACGGTTCTTTTAGAACGTGGAATTTCTGTGCGGGTACTGGGTGACTGTCTGCGTATTACTGCGGGGAATGAGCGCGAGAATGATGTACTTATAAGCGCTTTGGAGGACATTTTAAGCATACGGAGTGAAAACACATGAGAACAGCCGAACAATCCCGAAAAACTCGTGAAACCGATATTACAGTTAAGCTTAATCTGGACGGCACAGGACTGCACGAAATAGATACGGGCATAGGATTTCTAAATCACATGCTCACGGCGCTTGCGGTACACGGTGCTATGGATTTGTCGGTCAAGGTCGTGGGTGATTTGGAGGTAGACGGTCATCACACCGCCGAGGATACAGGCATTGTACTGGGACAGGCGTTTAAGTGTTCTATCGGCGACCGCGTTGGTATTGCCCGGTATGCGCACAGCTTTATTCCCATGGATGAAGCTCTGGGTTTTTGCGCAATCGATATAAGCGACCGTGCCTTTCTTGTATTTGATGTGTCTTTTAGCTCTTCCATGATAGGAGACCTTGATACACAGCTTGTAGAGGAATTTTTTAGAGCTTTTGCCGTGAATGCTGGTGTGACACTGCACCTTAAATGTGAGTACGGTAATAATGACCATCATATCTGTGAGGCTGTATTCAAGGCGTTTGCTCATGCACTCCGAGAAGCATCGATTGTCCGCTCGGATACGATACTTTCGACGAAATAGTTAGTTTAGGTTTTTAATTTCTTAAAGCTATAATGGTTTGTTGTCTGATGAATGCAGATGACAAACCATTTTTATTGTATAATTTTACCATTAATTAGTTATAATATTGTTCAATCATACAAATGTAAAATACTGCCAAATAAACTATTGACAAGATGCATTTTACTTGCTATTATGGTGTTGGAAACGTTACCGGAAACGATACCATTTCCAAAGATATATAAAGAGAGGTGAGTAATTCTAATGAAATATACAATAAAAGACATAGCACAGATGGCTGGGGTGGGTGTAAGCACCGTATCCCGATGCTTAAATAATCATCCAGATGTAAACGAACAAACAAAGGAGAAGGTGTTATCCTTAATAAAGGAGTACAACTACGCTCCGAACGTCAATGCAAAAAACTTAAAACAGCAGCATGGAAAAAATATACTTATAGTCGTAAAAGGATTGCAAAATGCTTTCTTTGGAGCAATCGTTGAAAAGATGGAGGAATACATTGAGTTCAGCGATTATAAGCTTATTGTACGGCACATCTTTGAGCATGACGATGAGTTTTTGTTTGCCCAAAGATTCGTAGCGGAGAATAAGCTTTCGGGGCTAGTATTTCTAGGCGGGAGTATAACCGGCTACGAACATCTGTTAGAGGATATGGGGCTTCCCATAGTCTTTTCCACCTTTAATGCATCACATGTTAAAAGCCGGAACATCTCCAGTGTTGCGGTAAATGACAGAGAGGCGGCAAGAATGGCGGCGGACCTTCTGCTGGCTAACGAGCTTAGTGATGTTGTAGTGTTTGGAGGGGTGCTGGATTGTATTAATTTTGTAA
>CAYSTR010000306.1:0-4102 GCA_964433745.1 uncultured Oscillospiraceae bacterium
TGATTGGTGGAGTGTGTCTCAAACGATTTGCTACATTCACGGTCACATTCACGGACTATGACGGTACTTACATAGATGACTGTCTGGTAGCCACTGGCGGCAGTGCAGCTCTGCCTGTAAATAACCCGAATCGTGACGGATTTAGGTTTACCGGATGGTATCCTCAACCAGTAAATGTAACCGAGGATATGACGGTGGTTGCACAGTATGAGCAGCTTTCCGAGTATACAATTACCGTCAACTACTTTTTTGAAAACACAAGCAAGGTAGCGGCTCAACCCTTTGTTGCGATTGTTGCTGCTGGGGATAACTACAGTAATACTATAATCTCCCCTCCGGTTACAGGATACAAGCCAAGTCCGGATCAAGAGACAGTGGTCCTTAACTACACAAGCATATCCGAGGACAAGGTAGTAAATGTAATTTATTACTCCGATGATAAGATTAGCTACAGAGTAGAGTACAGACTACAGGATGCAGAGGGCGATACATATTCCGTGGATGCCGATGCCGGTTACAGCGAATACGGTAAGACAGGCGATCCTGTACAAGCGGTAAACAAGTCCTTCATAGGATTCAATGCCCCCTCTCCCATGCCGTCCGGTACTATAGCTGCAGACGGAAGTACCGTGCTGGTTGCAAGCTACACACGTAAGCTCTTCAATATAATATATGATTCCAAGGGCGGCACACATGTTGACCATGAGGTTGTACGTTTTGGTGCAAAAATAACTGCTCCCGAAAATCCTACACGTACCGGATATATATTTGACTACTGGAGAGATGCGAGCGGAAACAAGTTTACCTTCGGTACAATGCCGGCTTCTGATGTAAAGCTTGAAGCGGTATGGAAATCTGACGCAGCCTCCTATACAGAGGTTTACTGGATACAAAACGCAAACGACGATAACTATTCCTACTATTCCTCCAAGATAATACCTGGCAATGCAGGTGATAAGGTTTTATTAAAGGACAGTTACTCGGTCTCCGGATTGGATCCAAAGTGTTTCCTTTATAACAGCGTTTATACAAAAGCCAACAACACAGAAGTCTTTATTAAAGGTGACGGAAGCACATTTGTTAACATCTACTTTGATCGTCAGAGCTTTAATGTATACTTTTGTAACACAAGCGGCTTCCTAGATTATAAAATAACGGCAAAGTTCGGGGAGTTTATTCAAGATAAATTCTTAGCATACAATGAAAAAAGCAAAAACACCCTATGGAGTGAAAAAACAACTGGTGGAAGCCCTTGGACTACCGTTCTGGAACAGATGCCCGGAAAAAATGTAACATTCTTTCCATATAATAAAGGCGGATACCAATACCGTATATTCTATGATCTGGAAGAACTGAACCAACCGGGTGTTTATAAAATCGGCAGCAAGATAGTTGAGCTTGAATTTGACAAAACCACACTTGAAATATCGGATGAAGATAAGCACACCATAAAAGGGTTTACGTTTAAGGATTATACAGATTTTACCCTCAATAGCTCATCCGGCACAAGGGACGCACACCTTAGATATACCCGTAACAGCTATACTATTGACTTCCATGCAAACGGCGCTGGGGGCACAGCTCCGGAAAGCCGCACATTGAAGTTTGAAGCTCCTGTGGGTGAAAATCCCGGTCAAGGGATGCTTACCGCTCCCTACGGCATGAAGTTTACCGGCTGGTATACCACCGAGGATTGTTTAGAGGGAACAGAGTTTCTCTTCGGAAGCACAATGCCCGCGTCTAACCTAAACCTCTATGCAGGGTTTGAACCGGTTCAGTACGATGTGGAGATTGACCTGGCTGACGGCACTGACTCCGATAAAAAAACCGTACTCCACGGCGACGATGCGGCTGCATATTTATCGACCATCCCCACAAGAACCGGTTATACCTTTGCCTACTGGACAAAGGACGGTAAGCCGTTTGCAGCAAGCACCCCCATTACAAACCACTGCACAATAGTAGCTAAGTGGTATGCAAATACAGATCTGCCCTATACTGTAAAATATTTATATGAAAACGGTACAGAAGTATTTCCCGCCGAGACTATCCACGGCAACATGATGGATGAAACCGTTACAGCATTTGCAAAGACGAAGGACGGTTATCTGCCCGATGTTCAGAGCAGGAGCATAGCCATAACGGGCACAGATAAGGATGTTATCGTATTCACCTACACACCGTTTGTAACGATGGACTACACTGTAAGGTATGTTGACGAGCAGGGTGAAAAGCTTTTTGATGAGAAGTCTGTCACAACGAATGCAAGCTATGTTACAGAGAGCTATCAGCACATCTCCGGATATCAGCCGGATGCCTACCAGAAGTCTCTCCCGCTGTCCAGAGATACAGCCACAAACGTTATAACCTTCACCTACACAAAAAATACTGTTATAACCCACAAATATACTGTAGAGTACTATCAGCAGACACTGGGTAATAAACAGTATGTTGAGGTTAAAGCGGATAGAAAAGAGAATCTCTCTGCCGCACACGGTGAGAGAGTATATGCCGATAAGCTCGTTTATACCGGCTTCACGCTGAACACTGTTATAAGCAAGCAGAGCGGTATTGCTAAGGACGATAATCTCGTACTGCAGATGTACTATGACCGCATTGACTACACTGTAAACTTTGAGGTAGAGGGCGGAAACGGCTCTATTCTAGGGAACGGCTCGTCCACAGTCCCCTACGAAACACCGTATACATCCATAACTCCGGCAATAAAGCCTGCTCCGGGCTATATAGCTACAGGCTGGACTCCCTCACTGCCCGAAAAGGTTACAAAGAACGAAACACATAAAATCTCCTTTACAAAGGACGATTCGCAGTGGTTTACCATAACCTACAAGGCAAACAACGGAACAAACGAAGAGAAGCTCGATAAGGATATTCTAGCAGGCACAGAACGTGACATATTCGCAGCGGATATCTTCACAAAGGAAAACTATACACTCGTAAGCTTTAACACTAATAGCAGCGGAACGGGTACATCCTACTCTCCGGGACAGAAAGACGTAAAGGTCACAGGAGACATGTTGCTCTACGCTATCTGGAAAGAGAATGACAAGGTAACCATTACCTACAATGCAAACGGCGGCAGCGGTACAATGAACGCCGACACCAACTATTCCGGAAAAGACTTCACCGTAGCGGACAATAAGTTCACAAAGCCGGGCTATGATTTTGTCGGCTGGAATAGCGCACAGGATGGCTTGGGCACATCTTACGCCGAGAAGCAGTCAATAACCAAGCTGGAGCAGGATCTTACCCTGTTTGCACAGTGGAAAAAGGATGAAAGCCAGTTTGCGACCATCACATTTGACGCTAACGGCGGAACAGGCACAATGGGTTCAATCGAGGCATTGAAGAAAACCAGCGTGACCCTTACAGAAAATGCCTTTACGCGTGATAACCATAACTTTATGGGCTGGGCTGTGGAGAGCGACAAGACCGCAGTAAAATATGCCGATAAAGCAACGATTACCTCGCTGGAAGACAGCATGACACTGTATGCCGTTTGGGAGGAGCACGAAAAGTTTACCGTAACCTATACGGCAAATGGTTCTACAAAGGACAATAAGTATTATATAGGTGATAAATACACAGTAGCAGAAAAACCCACTAAGGATAAGCACATCTTCCTTGGCTGGTCTGTTGATGAGGCTATGGGAGAAAAGACACTCACCACAAGGGCAGAAGCCGATAGTGTTAAGCCCAAACTGGTACAGCCGGGCACAGAAATATTCAATATTACTGCGGATGTAAACTACTTTGCAATTTGGTCACCCGACGAGAACGAGGACGGTACCCCCGACTATGAACAGCACTTTATCACCTATGATAAAGGCAAAGCTACAGGCGGAACAGTACCGGTAGACAGTAAACCGTATAAGGATAATGAAAAAGCAACCGTATCAGATAATACAGGTAATCTTACACTAGACGGTTACTACTTTGTAGGCTGGATGCACAATGGTACATTCACACCGGTCGGCTCGCAGATAGTAATGGTTGATGATGTAGTCCTGGTGGCTGAGTTTGAGAAGATAGAAGACATTACCATTAATGTCGAGGAAGCGAAAGCAGCCTATGACGGAAC
>CAYSTR010000307.1:0-4087 GCA_964433745.1 uncultured Oscillospiraceae bacterium
AACTGTAACGGTGTACGAATAGCGGCAAGGCCGCGTAGCCGACCACGCAACGCGGGGGCGATCCGGGGATCTGGGGGCGTGCCACCAGCAAGCAAGCAGAGATGCGCCGTGGGCGCTACTCTGCCTTGCTTGCGGAATTACTTTAATCTCATAGCTGTCTGCAAGACCAGTTCGTCACCTCTAATACTAAACCGCAGTTCTCCTCCGTAACGGGCAAGCGTTGTCCGTGCGGATATTAACCCAAAGCCATGGCTATCTGCCGCCGAGCGAGCTTTTTTTTCGAGCGTTTCGCGGAAAGCTTCCGGGTTAAAGTCGGCAGGCAACGTGTTTTCAATAACAATGAGCAGATAGCTTTCTTCCACAAACAGCCGGACAGACACCGTGCGCGGTTTCTCCGGTGCGGCTTTGCTTGCCGCTGTAATGGCATTGTCGATAAGGTTCATAAGCACCGTGCATATGTCCTTGTCGGGGATAGGAAGGCTTTCGGGGACAATGGCCTCTGCCCGATAATCTACAGAGTTTGCCGCCGCCTTACCGGCCTGTACAGTTAAGATTGTGTTGATGATACGATTCCCGGTATAGAACCCAACAGGAGGAATATTGGTAAGCTCAGCAGTGAGCGAATCTGCGTATGCCGCCGCTTGCTCCGGCGATTCACGATACAATTTTGAAATCGTGTGCAGGTGAAACAGTTCGTCATGCCGTGCTACCGCTAAAGCCTTACTGGTGTTTTCTAAGGCGTGCAGGTTCTCTAAGATTAAATCGTTCTTCAACGTCAAAAGCTTTGCATCCTCTGCGGATTGTATGCCTTGCCGTATCTGCCCAATCAGAGCGGTAATGAATATCAAAACGAGCAGTGTCGTGCTAAAGCCTTGCAACAGGAATATGGGAATACCGTCTAAAACAGTATAGAAAGACACATTTATAAACCACTTGAACAGCCCTTCGCGTTCTGGAATAAGAGCCGTTACGAGAAATGAAAGCAACAGGAGAACGCCTAAGAGTCCGGCCGCAGTAAAAAGCCATGGCATAAACGAACGCATAGCATTGTTGCCGCTACGTTTTTCACTTATACCAATGGGAAACAATGCCGCCATGGGGATCAAAAGCAGATAGGGCGCAAGGGTCAATAGCCAGAGAGGGACAGGCAGCCAGTAACTGAAAGCGATAAGAGCAAACGATATACCCCAGCAGCAAAGCAGCGTGGTGAGGTATGCGCGGCGATTCTTCTTCATGCGCAGTGCTATGTACAACATGGGAAACAGCAAGAAGCAATGCGAGAAAAGCGGTTGCAATGGTAGCGCCAGAGCATTTTCGTCTACTATCAACATCGCAGAGAACATCTGCATAAAAGCGGCGGCGGATAGCAGAAGCAGACCAAAGTCCGTCTGCCTCATAATCAGGCTGTATGCAAACAGTCCGAGCAGAAGAAAACCTATAACGGAAAACAATGTAGCCGGTATAATCCGCTGGTTTGAAAAGGCATTGCTTTGCGCTACCTCAACATCGTCCGAGGTTATTATAAACGTAGGCATTCCGGCTCTTTCGCTCCGTACCGATGTTGCCACTGTAAGGGTCATGCCTATCCATGCGCTATCGAGTGTAAATTGGGGGTTTGATATTACTTCGGGTTTTTCGCTCTCATGCGGAAAGCTAACAGGTATAACCGCGCCCGCAGCCGGGCAGTTCGTGAACACAAGTGCGCCGTCAACAAAGATGCTTGTAAAACGATTTCCCGATAATTTAACACGCGAGCAGCCATATGTAAACCAGTCCGCTTCTATAACGCGTTCAAGGTACACTGTGCCTTTACTGTCCCTGACCTCCGAGGTGTCAAGTGCGGTTCGTTCGCCGTTCTCCAGTGTGAAGATTTCCCAGCCCTCCGCACCGTATAATACACCCGGTGTCAGATAGATTGCTTCACGGTCTGTGATTGTGAAGCTGTATAGATAGGAAGCAAGCAAAATGAGCGTGACCGCCAGCGCCGATAGCATGAATACCTCGCGCTTTTTCACCGCTTGTCACCCTCTTTCTTATCAAGATAAATCCGTACACACTCCCGCACTTCACCGCACCGTGCCTTTGGGATGGGGATTTGTTTCATCGACTGCATTTCAATAACATAGTCCCGGCTGTTTATGCCGACTATGTAAGCCATATTCACAAGATAAGAGCGGTGAGGCTTTATGAAACCCGGCTGACCTAATAAACGCCCTTCTAATTCTCCCATATTGCCGCCGCTTTCAATCACTGCGCCACTCGTCATGTGATAAAGGATTGTGCGCCCAAAGATTTCGCAGTATTCAAGCCGGTCGAAACGCAGTTTTTGCAGTCCCGCCTTTGTGTTAATCGTAAACGTCTGTGCGGCTTCTTCACTCTGCTCTGATGTAATCTCGTCAAGCAGGGTGAACAGTGCTTTACGGCTTACCGGCTTAATGAGATAATGCCGCGCCCTAACGGAATAGGAGTCTAAGGCGAAATCCGGCGATACAGTTAGAAAGACAATCGCCGCACTCTTATCCGTTTCGCGAATTTCCTTTGCCGCCGCCATGCCATCCATACCAGGCATAAGAATATCCAGCAGTATTAAATCAAACCGCTGCCCTGTATGTATTGCCTGTGTCAGCTCGACCGCGCCGCTAAACAACATCCAAGACAAATCCGCGTTACGCTCCGTCTTGTACTGCGTTAGGTTGGCCGCAAGCATTTCACGCTCGCGCGCTTGGTCATCGCAAATGGCTATCCGCATTCGTTTTTCCTCCACCATATAACTATCCAATTATATTATACTATACCTAAAACACATTTTCAAGAGTGTCTTAGGACGATTCATGACATTTCATCACCGTTTCATGCAGAACGCCCCCTTTTTTTATCATGATGTGCTATGCTTTAGTAAAAATAATTTTCATACTACGAATGGAGGTCAGGGGATGGAATTTAGGTGTGTCTGTCTTTGCAAACAAGATGACCTTGCTCTTTTACAAAACTCAGCAGAGGAGTTTTACCGGCTGACAGGCAGAAGATTAGCCTTTACGCCATGTGAGAAGTTGCAGGAGCTGCTTTCGCTTGCAAAAGAGCAATGGGATGCCATGCTTGTTTTTATGCCGGGTGCGGTTGGCATGGAAGCGGCAAACGGCGCAAGGCAGGTAAACGAAAAAGCGCCCCTCGTTTGGATTTCGGACGACGAGGGCTTCGCCGTACACAGCTATCGGCTCAAAGCAAAGGCGTTCCTTCGCCAGCCGGTGACGAATGATGACATTGCCGAGGCATTGGTGCGATGTATTGAAAATTAACAGCAACCTACAGGTCTCAAAATATAGAATCACATATAAAAATGGAGGACAAGTTTATGAAAAAACAAATTGTATCCCTGCTGCTTATTACTACCATGTTGCTCACACTATTACCCACCGGTGCGTCCGCGCTGACACCGACCCTTGCCAACCATTGGGCGGCACCGGCTATCACAGCTTGCGAGGATTACGGTATTCTTGACAAGACAGACAAGAACTACAATCCCGATGCTGTCATCACCCGAGCGGAGTTCTGCTCGATGGTAAACAAGGCGTTTGGATTTACCAACACCACAGGTGCGAAAACTTTCACCGATGTGGATTACAAAGGTAAATACGGCAACGACATTAAAATTGGTACCGCTATGGGTTACATAGAGGGTTACGGCGAAACTTTTGGGCCGAATGATGCTTTGACACGAGAGCAAGCCTTTACAATCCTTGCAAGGATTTATGCGTTGTCGGGCAGCGCAACCGGCAAAACGAGATTTACCGATGATGCGGATATTTCCGCTTATGCGCGTCCTTACATCAACGCTATGAGCGAAGCCGGATATGTAAACGGCACAGGCGGTGGCAAGCTAAGTCCAAAGATTAAGTTGACTAAAGGGGAAACCGCACAGGTTCTTGTAAATTTATTCGGTGATATTGCGGATAAAAATATCTCGGCAGATGCCACATATAGAAATTTAACCATTCGCAAAGCCGGTGTAACGGTTAAGAACGCCACGGTTACTGGTGATGTGTTCCTCACGGACGGCGTGGGTAACGGCGATGCGTTTTTTGAATAT
>CAYSTR010000308.1:0-4079 GCA_964433745.1 uncultured Oscillospiraceae bacterium
ATACCATCACCAATGCTCACCACTGCTAGCTAAAAAGCTGCCGTCCCCTCTGTTCTGGCACTCTCGTACCAACCCAGCATAAACAGATGACAGGTGAATATACAAAACACAGCGGCAAGCGTGAATACAATTATCCCAAAAATGATAAACTTATTGCGATAAAGCTTTATCTTAAAAAAGCCCGGCATGTATACCCCCCTTTGCTATGTTTATAATTCTACAACAAACTAAGCATTTTTGCAAGTTTTAAGGACAAGACCCGAACGCCATATTAACGTTCGGGTCTTTAGTGTCTTTTATTTATGAAGGTATACTAATGACCCGGCAACGCTTCTTTATTTAAAGTATGCGTTTATCTGGCTTTGAGCCTCTGCGATAATCTTATCCATACCGGATGATTTAAGCTCACTGACAATCTGTGAAACCACCGCTTCAGGATCGGATGTACCGGTTAGTAACTCAAAGCGATATTTATCCCATGTTGCTCTGCAGTTCGCTATCTCGTTTGTGACATTGCTTTGGTCAAACGCAAATCCTAAACAAACAGATGAACTGGCCTGCTCATTGAGCTTCTTTACCTGATCCCATTGATCGATAGGTGCGCCCTCTGTAACCGCCATGTTAAAGAATGTGCCCTGTGTATATGCTGCCAGCGGCCATGTGTCGCTTATGCGCCTTACCATCTTGTCGCCCTCTACGCTCTCAAAGTCCTTACCCTCCTCGCCGTATGCCAGCATGTTACGGAGCTTTGAATCGGTGTTTACAAGCTGGAGATACTTTAATCCCTGGGTCTTGTACTTGGAGTTAGCAGAGATTGCATTCATTGAGCCTTGAATGGTGCTGGTTGTGTAGATAGGTCCAAAGTTCTGCGACATGACATACTTTTCAACACCCTCGTTGATCTGCCAGTTTGCTTCAGCACCCGGAAAAGCCTGTGCAGTAAAGAAGATACGTCCCTTAGAGGGTTCCTTTGCTGTGGCTGCATCGGGATTGATAATACCATCCTTATACATCTTGTGCAGTGTAACGAGATTTGCCATAACATCTGCCTGCTCTAACGTACATACTACCGTACGGGAAGCATCGTTTACCTGTACACCGATAGGCGCAATGCCCAGAGTTAAATCGTCATAACCTACACCTGCACTGTTAAAGAAGCCGTTGAAGCCGTCTCCCTGTGTCAGCGGTACTGGGTATACCTTACTGCCCTCGCCGTCCTTAATGGCCTTTGTCGCTGTATAGAGGTCCTCCATTGTCTTTACATTCTGGATGTCGATGTTGTACTTCTCCGCATACTTATTGTCTATGACCCAGTACTGGGTAAGAGAGGAGTCCTTATAGGTAGGCACTGCAAAAATCTTGCCGCCTATACGTGTACCGTCCCACACCTTTGACGGAATAAAGCTCCAGAGGTCGGGAGCTTCCTTTTCAACAAGTGATGTTATATCCTCAAATGCTTTCAAAGAAACCTGCTGTGCGTACTTTGAGTTGTTTGTAAACATAATGTCAAATGCCTCGCCGGAATTGACAATAGTGTTTATCTTTGTATCCCAGTCACCCCATGAGGCAACCTTGACATCAATCTTAACGCCTATTTTTTCCGATGTGTAGGTATTCATCTTGTCGAGTGCCTGTTGATAGTTTTCGGGCATAGTTCCGTTTCCTACCACCCACCATACCAGTGTGGGGCTATCCCCTGATTTAGGAGTGCCTGAACCACCCTGTGAGTTGCAGGCAGTAAGCATAATGACCAAAACGATAGACAGTGCTGTAATAAGACTTATGATGCGTTTGCTCTTCATAACTTTTCCTCCAATATTTATTATATTAGCCCTTTTTTAAGGGGCGGGAACCCATAAAATTAACCCTTAACCGCACCGACTGTAAGACCTGAAATAAAGTATTTCTGGAAAAACGGATATGCGCACGCTATAGGAAGAACGATTAAAATAGCCACAGCCATTCTAGCTGATTCTTTGGGCATTGTTGCAATAAGCTCCGCCATACTGATACCTAAAAGCTGTGCATTTTGCGCCAGAGCATCTATATTGTTCATGAGGGTGTTTAAAAGTGCCTGCAACGAAAGCTTTGTGGAATCGGTTATATAGAGCATGGATTGGAACCAGTCGTTCCAATAGGAGAAGCATAGGAATAACCCAATAGTAGCAAGCACGGGCAGCGAGATGGGCAGTACAATCTTAAAAAATATTGTTAGCTGTGTTGCACCGTCTATCTTTGCCGATTCGATTAGTGAATCGGGAACTGTAGTACGGAAAAACGTTTTGCATATAACGATATTAAACGACGAGACACACAGCGGTAGTATGAGCGCCCATAAACTGTCCTTTAACCCCAACAGCTGCGAATTTATAAAATATGTAGAGACCAGACCTCCGTTAAACACCATAGGGATGAATACAACCCACGTGAGGAATCCGCGCAGCTTATATGTGGGGCGGGATATGACATAACCCATAAGCGTTGTCAGTAATACCCCCAGAACCGTTCCCGCCACTGTCACCAGTACCGACACACCCAAAGCTCTTAGAATCATCATGCTCTGCTTTGCAAGGTATCCGTAACCATCAAATGATATCTGACGCGGGAAAAGGTTATATCCGAAGTTGCGCAGCGAATCCTCGGAAGAGAGTGAGATAGACAGTACAAACACTATCGGTATGACACATGCCAAGGATACCGTAATAAAGATAATGTGGAAGAGTATATTCGTACCTTTACCTACTCGGTTAAACTTTTCCAATCCCGAATCGGTCTGTTTTAAAGCCATTTTGTCCCCTCCTTATATCATCGCACTGTCAGGATCTAGCTTTCGGACGATGAGATTTGCAATGAGTATTGTTATGCATCCAAGGGTTGACTGTAGAAACGCCGCCGCCGATGCCATACCGGGTGTTGCGGTTTTTAGCTGATTAAAGACAAATACATCAATGGTATATGTTACATCAAATAAGGAGTTAGAGTTACGGGGAACTTGATAGAATAGTCCAAAATCAGAGTAGAAGATACGCCCCACCGACAGAATAAACATAAGTATTATGACTGTTTTCATGAGCGGTAGAGTAATAAAGCGCATTTGCTGCCATTTGCTTGCTCCGTCAATGACAGCCGCTTCATAGAATGTACTGTCAATACCTGTAATGGTTGCCAGATACACCACCATGCTGTATCCCAAGCCCTTCCATAGGTTCATGAACACGAGAAAGACAGGCCAGAACTCCTTCTTTATGTACCACTGTACCGGATCTCCTCCGAACTGGGTAATAATGTTATTTATAAGCCCCTTGTCAAAGCTTAGAAATGCCCATACCAACGCCGAAACAACCACCCACGATAAAAAATATGGCATAAACATGGCTGTTTGATATACCTTTGCCATTCGTTTAGAGTGAAGCTGTCCTACCATCAAGGCAGCAATAACCGGAACGGCAATACCTAGTATTATGAAGATGATATTATAGCCTAGAGTGTTTCTTATGATCGTCCAGGCATCGTTTCCGCCGAAAAGAAACTCAAAGTTGCGAAAGCCAATCCAGCTGCTTGTGAACATACTTTTTATGAATCCGCCGTTAATCCTAAAATCCTTAAAGGCTATAATAATTCCAAACATCGGGAGATAACTAAACAGTAGATACCAGATTGTTGTCGGAAGTGCCAATATGGAAAGCTCTGTATCATCTCTCCCCCATCGGCTCCCATGTCCAAAACGCTTCTTCAAAGCCATACCTCCCTATGTAAATTATATTAAACTGTACCAATGACTAGATTTTAGCACTATCGCACAAAAATTACTAGACAAAAAACATGAAATAGCAGTATAAAAACGTTAGGTTTCTGTTTTTTATATCCAGATATTTCTACAAGCAATATTTATACATCTCATTTTAGTTATTTCTTCGGTATAATATAAACCAAACTGTCAAAAATAGCTGTAGGAATAAATTGATGGAGTAAATATGCTTACATTACTTACAAACACACTGCTGTATGCAAAGGAAAAAAAGGACATCCTCATTGCAGGAAGCGGTATCGCGCATATTTTAGATCCAGGCACGAAGCTT
>CAYSTR010000309.1:0-4068 GCA_964433745.1 uncultured Oscillospiraceae bacterium
ATTGAGGAGCTAAGTAAAGGAGGTTAAGTCTTCCTTGTTATTATAAAGCGAAAGCAAGCAAGAGATTTTTTTTAATCAAAAAAAATGAACAGGTAAATAGAGAGGTGCCGTAATGAAAAGAATTTCCTTTATTTTAATAACGGTATTGCTATGCTTTTGTATTATAAATATACTAATAACCGGTTGTTCAACTGTGTCGGAGAATAAATTTTATATTAAGAGCTATAAAGATATTCCAGGCATCACTGATGAAGAAATTTCAACAGTTGAGGCACTGCGGGAAAGCTTTAGTTCGCTTATTTACGGGGTGAGCATGACCAATGAGGCGTTCGTGTATGATGACGGAAGTCTGGGTGGGTTTGCGTCACTTCTATGCAAACGTCTGTCCGAGCTTTTCGATATACCGTTCACGCCCGTAACCTACGAATGGGATGAGTTGGTGAGACGCTTTGACAGCAGCGATATACAATTTACCGGTGAATTTACACGAACAGAGGAGCGATTAAATAATTATGCAATGACCGACGCTATAATTCAACGAGATATTAAGATATTTACAGTAAAGGATGCTTTACCGCTAACCGAAATAGCCAGGCTTCGTCCTATAATCTGCGCTTTTTTAGAGGGCAGTAATACATACAATCTCGTTAAAGAAAAGTGGCAGCTCCCGTTTGAGCCGGTATTTATCTCTGACGAAATAGAGATAATGGAGCAGATGTATAACGGTACGGTGGATGCTTATATAGAGGAGAATGTTGAAGAAGCTATTCTCGATGAAATTTCCCATAATCTCTATGCGGGGGAACGTTTCATTGAAGCAGATTTATTTTACCCGCTGACATATTCGCCTGTATCTTTATCTACCGCGGATAAAAGGCTCTCGGCATTCATCTCTGTTATAGATAAATATCTTAAAAACGGAGGAGACCGTGAGCTTGTAGGGCTATACAACAAAGGGTTGGATGATTATCTTAGATTTGCGTTTAAACGAGCTTTGACCGCCGAGGAATTTGATTACATCTCCTCTCACAATACTGCTAAAACAGCTGTTAAGGTCGCCGCCGAGGCAGATAACTATCCGGCTAGCTTCTATAACCGCCACGAGGGTGTATTTCAGGGTATAGCACCGGATATATTGGTAGAAATATCCGAGCTGACAGGACTTTATTTCGAGTTCGGCGGCAATATGGATGATGAGTGGTCGGAGCTGCTGGCTGGTCTGGAGCGGGGAGATTTTGACATGGTCACCGAGCTTCTGTACGCCGATTCCCGTGTCGGAAGATTTTTGTGGAGCAGTGAACCCTACAGTGAGGATAGGTATGCATTACTGTCACGCTCCGACGCACCTTATTGGGATATTAATCAGGTATTGTACGCACGTGTGGGGCTCTTGGAGGGAGCTGCATATACAGATTTATTTAATGAATGGTTTCCGTCCGGCGTAGAAAAGATTATGTACGGCTCAACAGAGGAGGTTTTTGCCGCTCTGGAACGCGGGGATATCGATTTGTTTATGTCCCCGCAGAATCTTCTTCTGCACATGACTCATTATATGGAAAGACCTAACTTTATCCCCAACGTGGTGTTCGATCATGCCGCAGAATCATACTTCGGGTTTAACCGAGATGAAGAAATTCTTTGTTCAATCATAAGCAAGGCGCAGGTATATGTGGATATAAACAGACTGACCGAACGATGGAAAAGCCGGGTGTTTGATGTCAGAAGTAAAACCCTGTCCGATATGTTGCCATATATAGCTGTTCTCGTATTATTATTAATAGCGGGGCTTGTATTCGCATGGTATATGTTGAGGAAAAACCAAAACCTTACAAAAAATCTAGAGAACCTGGTAGATGAGCGAACCGCCGAGCTAAAAATAACTCTAGATGATCTGTCGAGAGCGCGCGATGAAGCGGTCGCCAATTCTAAATCAAAAAGCGAATTTCTTGCTAAGATGAGCCACGAAATCCGCACTCCGCTAAACGCCATTGCCGGAATGGCGGAGCTGTCTCTGCGAGAAAGCACCACACCAAAAGCAAAAGAGTATTCAATCGGTATAAAGCAAGCCAGTGCTAATCTTCTGTCTATCATAAACGACATACTGGATTTCTCAAAGATTGAATCGGGCAAAATGGACATTTCAAATCAACCCTACGAGCTTGCTTCCCTCTTGAATGATGTTATCAGCATCATAAGGATTAGGGTGATAGACCGTCCGGTGCTGTTTGTTGTAAATATCGACAGCTATTTGCCGGCACTTTTAATTGGGGATGAAATCCGCATACGTCAGATTCTCTTAAACCTTTTAAGTAATGCGGTAAAATATACAAAAGAGGGTTACATTGCTCTGGCGATAAGCGGGAATTTGACCGACGACCATACTGCTATATTAAATTTTGAGATATCCGACACCGGAATAGGTATTAGCGAGGAAGAGCTGCCGCGTTTATTCGGTGAGTTCTCTCAACTGAATATAACCCATAACAGGGGTATTGAGGGGACAGGTCTGGGGCTTGCGATAACGCGAAACCTCTGTCTCATAATGGGTGGTGATATCTCGGTATCGAGTGTATACGGAGAGGGGAGTACCTTCACCGTTACACTACCGCAGAAATACGAAGAATATAAGAAGTTTGCATCGGTAGAGGATAAGTCAAAGCAGGTGCTTTTATATGAGCCGCGAGACATATATGCGAATTCCATAGTATGTGCGATTGACAATCTGGATATCCGCTGTACTCTGGTGACTAATCAGAATGAGCTTCAACATGCGCTGGAGAATGACAGCTACTCATTTTTATTCTTCTCATCGTTTTTATACGAGGGCGTAAAAGAGACACTGGAGAGGATGAAAATATCGGTAAATCTCGTGGCCCTGTCTGAATACGGAGAGGTGATAACCTACGAGGGTTACCGCAATATAGCTATGCCGGTTCACTCTATCTCGATTGCCAATGTACTTAATAATGTCAGTGATGATGCTTTATATCATGACGGAGAAAAGAGCGGGGTTCGCTTTATCGCACCGACTGCACGAATATTGTTGGTGGACGACATAAATACCAATCTTAAAGTTGCAGAGGGGCTGATGTCTCCATACGGTATGCAGATTGATACCTGTGAAAGCGGTAGACAGGCAATAGAGCTTGTAAAATCCCATGAATACGATATTGTATTCATGGATCACATGATGCCGGAGATGGACGGTATAGAGGCGACAAGGGCAATCCGTGCTCTTGATATTCCATGTGCAGATACATTGCCGATTATAGCACTCACCGCTAATGCCGTATCGGGTGTCCGGGAGATGTTTATACAAAACGGATTCAGTGACTTCTTATCCAAACCCATAGAAATTAAACGGTTATCTGAGATACTTGACAGATGGATTAAAAAGGAGAAGAGAGAACATGCCGAGGTGGTAGAACAGCCAGTATCCTGTTTTTCGTTTGAATTAAAAGGTGTAAATACCTCATTGGGTGTTGAAATGGTTGGCGGAGATACCGATAAATATATTAAAATTCTCGAAATATTCCTTCTGGACGGGCGTACAAAAACAGAGGAGTTAAACCTATGTCTGCGAGAGAGGGATTTATCTCTTTATACCACATATGTGCACGCATTGAAGAGTGTGCTGGCCAGTATCGGGGCACGTGAACTGTCGGAACGCGCAAAATCGCTTGAACAAGCGGGTAAGAATGAAAATCTCTCATATATAGATGACAATCACAAAGAATTTATTGCAGGACTTACAGCACTGTTAGATGAGATAGAGGGTGTTACCGGGAATAAGAATAGGCATGTTGTTACCGGATTAATGTCCGAAACAGAACGTAAACGCGAGCTTATTATATTGAGAGATGCATTGGACAACTACGATGCAGCTGCTGTAGACAGAGCGTTTGAAATACTTAAAGCAGGATGCGGCGAGGGAGATAATGATATGCTTATTAAGATTCAACAACATATTACAAAATATGATTACGATGAGGCACTGCACCTTGTCGATGAATTACTAAAATAGGAGGGGTATAATATGGAGAGGGTACAGGCTTTTGAGCATAAGGG
>CAYSTR010000310.1:0-4067 GCA_964433745.1 uncultured Oscillospiraceae bacterium
ACAGACAAAATTAAAGAGGCGATAGAGGATGCGGGATACGATGTGAACTGACGGTTACAGCCGCTCTGCTATTGTGCGCAGATACTGGGTAAACGGTTTTCCTATCTCCGGGTGAGTAAGCGCCACTTCAATATTGGCTTGCAGAATCCCCAGCTTGTTACCCATGTCGTATCTCGTACCGATAAAGTCCACGCCGGTCATGCCCTCTCCCCGCGACAGCTCCCGCATGGCATCGGTGAGCTGATACTCGCCTCCCGCTCCCCGCGGTAACGCTTCGAGTATGGGGAAGATTTTCGACGGCAGGATACAGCGTCCCAAAACGGCAAAGGAGGAAAACTCCTGTCCGGGGCGGGGCTTTTCTATCATGTCCGATATATTGTAGAGATTGTCCCTAAGAGGGGTCACCTTCATGGAACTGTAGCGCATGAGCTGCTCGGGGGTGACCTCTTTTATTCCCACGCAGCCGTGTCCGTATTCGTCATATGCGCGCATGAGCTGACCGCACACCGGGTCTTCGCTTATAATGACATCGTCTCCGTAGAGGACGGCAAAGGGCTCGTCCCCCACAAAGCTTTTAGCGCACAGTACGGCGTGACCTAACCCTTTCATCTCCTGCTGACGGATGTATGTGATGTTAGCAAGGGATGTGAGGGCGCGTATGGCGTTTAGCTCGGTATGCTTATCGTGGGATGCCAGATGGTCGGTAAGCTCGGGCGAGAGGTCAAAATGATCCTCCACCACCGTCTTGCCGCGGCTTAGGATGATGAGGATATCCTCAATACCGGATGCCGCCGCCTCCTCGACAATGTACTGTATGCCCGGCTTGTCCACAATAGGGATCATCTCTTTAGGAACGGCCTTTGTAAACGGAAGCACCCTTGTTCCCAGTCCCGCTGCCGGAATAACCGCTTTTTTTATCTTCATGTTAAACATCCCTCTCTCGCTTTTTGTAATCATTTACATGAGCATGTTCGATGTAAGCACAAGAATAATTGCAAAATAACTCGCTATCACCAATGACACAGCGGCGATAGTTACACGCTTGTCCACCCCGCCCTGTTTAGAGAGCCTTTCGGGCAGCTCGTTCGGGTTTTTGCAGGTGCTTTTTATATGCTTTATCTTCTTCATGCTCTCGGTGCAGTACAGATAGTTGCCGAACACTCCTGTTAATATGCTCACACCAAACAGTAAAACCCGCATAATCATCTGTAGATTGGACATGGCATAGTAGGTGGGCGACAGGCTGGTAAGCGGAACCTCGATATAGCCGTACTCCAGCATAAGAGGCAGAAGCTCAAACTGCATGATAAACGCCGGAATAAGATAAGCCGCAAACATGAGATATAAAATAGCCCCCAGCCAGTACACCTTTCTATAAAGAAAGTAAAATCCGCCCAGAAGAAAGGATACCCAGCTAAAGGACACCTTTCTGCCCTCCTTGACTATCCCCTTAAACAGCGGCAGGAAATAGTGTGAGCTAGGACCTACATACATGGCAATCTCCTTGACCGGCACACCGTCTATCTCCTCCTCCGGGTCAAGTCCGCCAAAGGGTGTCGTATACGGATTAAAGCCGACAGTGGGGCGAAACGGCGGCATGTTGGGTACACTGCTCTGTCCGGGCATTCCTTGCCCTGGCATTCCCTGTCCTGGGGGGGTGTAACCGCCGGGTATGCTGTCTTGTTCATTTTGCCGGGCATTGGTTATCATGCTGTTTCCGCACACCTGACAAAACAACCCTCCCACCGGGTTTTTCGCACCGCAGGCGGAGCATTGACGGAAGCTGTCTCCGTTTATCGTCTCCTCGGCGGGACGCTGCCAACCGTCATCTGTACCGTGTTTATCCGCAAAAATACATCCGCCTTTGGAATCGTAGCAATCCCTGTGATAGGGTGCGCCGCATTCCGGGCAGACGACTACATTGTCATTATCGGTAAACTTGGTCTCGCAAACAGGACATTTCACGCCTGTGTATCTGGACATAATTTGACCTCGCTCCTATCGTGCTAAAAGCTAATGAAAAAGCAGCATCGTTTCGTTTTTTTAACACCGCACTGGTATATTCGTGTTTTACTCTCTCATTATAACCTAAAAATTAGAAAAATAAAACAATTATTTATGAACAAATTTAGTCCTTTATGCGCGGCTTGCTCATACTGCTGAAAATAAATGCACATATCATAACAAGGCAGATGGTGGTGGGTATCGACGTACCCAGAGCGGGGCGCATAACAGAGGTCTGCCGCACAGCCGACGGGGTAACATCAAATATTAATATCATCACTACAGTCAAGGCCGCAGACAGTAAGCCGTGCATTACCCGCTGACGGAAGAAATCCCAAAACCTAAGCTTTAGCGCAGACGCGATAGAGAGCACCTGAAAGACGACACACAGCCCTCCGAACCCCAAGAGAAACGAGAGAAATGCAGCCCCGAACAGGTCAAACCGTCCCGCTATATAGACACATCCCCCCGATACCTCCAAAAGCGTAAACGCATACCCCAGCACCCCCTGTAAGACCTCCGGAAGAGGGGACAGACAGGAGCGCAGTATCTCGGTCACGGCGCAGAATATCACAATATAGCTGCAAACGTTTATTATGGCGGTACATGCGGATGTGACGCTCCCCACTACCGAGCCGGACAGAGAATTTAGCTTGACAGACACGCCGCCGTGTACCGGCACTTCGTCCTTTAGCGCATAGAGAGCACCCAAGATAAGTGCTGCGAGAATGTGGGAGGCGAACAGTATGTAGCCGATGGCGGGACTTTGCAGTATTCGTGCCCCCACGGCTGTAATGATGAATGCAGGACCTGCCGCCACGCAAAACGAGAGCATACGCTTTGCCTGTGAAGTGCTTACAGCCCCGCGCAGATACATCTCGTTTATAATCTTAGCGCCTGTGGGGTATCCCCCCACGAAGCTCATGAGCACCGCTCCGGCGCATACCGTGGGCAGCTTGAATACATGTCTGACAAAGCCCGAAAGCATTATGCTAAGTGTGCCGGATATGTTGGAGCGTACGATAAATTCCGAGAGAGCCATGAACGGGAACAGTGACGGTATAATGGCGTTTAAGCAGAGTGTAAGACCTTGTCTGACCCCAGCCGACACAGCGGCAGGCAGTGTCAAGAGCGCCGCCGCCCCGCCAATAGCCGCCAGTGTCAGAATAAGCGGCATGATTAGACGTCTGCCGGTAAAAATAAGCTTTCCTTTCATTTAAAACCACGCTCCTGCTCCGCACAGCTTATGACTAAGCGGTACAGTCCTGTTTCCGGTACGCGCCGCTAATCTTTTTTCCAGTTCATTCATACTTAACCTCCAAAATCCGTATACATAATATATATTCATATAAATGACATTCATGTACAAGCGGAGGGATACTGTTGGCAAGAAAAAGCAGACAGGTGAAATCTACAAAAAGCTCAATAAAGGAAGACCCGCGTTCCGGTGCAGTGCGCACCGGCGGGGTGTCAAAGCTTTTTCAGTTTCCGGGCGGTATAGCGCCGGGGACTGCCCAGATAAGCCTCCTTGGCAACTCCGAGGCGGTCATCGAGGGCTGTCAGGGGATTATAGAGTATGAGGACAGTGTCATACGTCTCAACATCGGAAGATATATTCTAAAGATAACAGGTGACGGTCTGTGCATTCGCTGTTTCGGTGCAAACGGCGTATCTGTGGAGGGTATGATTTTTAAGGTGGAGTATACAAATTAATACTCCACCTTTTATTGTATAATATGTCTAAATTTTACCAATAATAATTCGGAATATTTTATTGTAAATATTTTCTTTTTAACTGGTAAAGCACACCGTTTTTTGTTATAATTAATTGGTAAAGAGTTAAAAGAAAAAGATGGAGGTACACTATGGGTACAAAGTATGTCTACCTGTTCTCTGAGGGCAACGGCTCGATGAAGGAGCTGCTCGGAGGTAAGGGTGCAAACCTCGCGGAGATGACCACACTGGGAATGCCTGTTCCGCAGGGCTTCACCGTTTCAACCGAGGCGTGCACACGTTATTATGACGACGGAAAGGTCATATCAAAGGATATCACAGACGAAATC
>CAYSTR010000311.1:0-4064 GCA_964433745.1 uncultured Oscillospiraceae bacterium
ATAATAATCCGAGGTGAAAGGGATTGGAAAAATTTTTAGCACTCCCCGCAGAGAAACAGACCGTTATATTGGATGCTGCAATGAGCTTATTTGGGGCAGTGGGTTATAAAAAGGCATCAATAGCGGATATTGCCGCTGCCTCCGGTATATCTAAGGCAATGGTGTTTTATTATTTCGGCAGTAAAAAGGCGCTATATCTCTATCTAATTGATGTGGCAGGTAATGCTCTAAAAAGTACGATGAGTAAGCAGCTTGACCCCGCAGTAACCGATTTCTTTGAAAAAATCCGGGTGATGACAGAAATAAAAATATCAGCGCTACGCCAGTTTCCGGGGATATTTTCCTTTTTAGCTACCATGTACTACGAAACGGACAAAGAGGTGGTTAATGAAATCAAGCGGGTTATATCAGATGGAGAATCGTTTGCCAGTACAGAGGTTATCAGCAAAGCAGACACATATAAGTTCAAGGATGGTATAGATCCAGAGTTGGTATTTGAAATACTCACAAATTACGCGGAAGGGTACATTACAAAAATTTCACTGCGCTCTGAAGAGGATATTGATAAACTAATCAATCGTTTTTATCAGTGTGTTGATCTCATGAAGAACAACCTATATAAGGAAGAATACAAACAAAATAAAACTATATAAGGAGATATTATTATGACTGCTTTGACCCTTGAAACCCAGAGCCTTACAAAAAAATTCGGTAAATATACTGCGCTGGATGGCGTGAACCTAAAGGTAAATAAAGGCGAGGTGTTCGGTTATATAGGTCCCAACGGAGCAGGCAAAACCACCACCATCCGCGTTCTGCTCGGTATTTTGCAGGCAAGCAGCGGCAGTGCTAAGGTTTTTGGCAAGGATGCTTGGAATGATGCTGTGGAGATTCATAAGAGCCTTGCATACGTTCCGGGGGATGTAAACCTATGGCCGAACCTTACTGGCGGCGAGGTTATTGACTTGTTTGTCAGCCTGCGCGGTAAGTCAAACACTACAAAGCGAGAGAAGCTGCTTAAAATGTTTGATCTTGACCCATCAAAAAAATGCCGTACCTATTCAAAAGGCAACCGGCAAAAGGTGGCGCTTGTTGCCGCTTTTGCAAGTGATGCGGACTTGTTTATTCTCGACGAGCCAACAAGCGGACTTGACCCATTGATGGAGCAGGTTTTCCAGGAATGCGTTTTGGAGCAAAAAAAGAGCGGTAAGAGCATCCTTTTATCCAGCCATATCCTTTCCGAAGTCGAGCGGCTTTGTGACCGTGTGGGTATCATCCGCGAGGGTAAGCTGGTTGAAACCGGAACACTGGGTGAACTGAGGCACTTAACGAGAGTTACCATGCATGTACAAACCGAAAAGCAGCTTACAGGGCTTAATCAGTTACAAGGGGTTCACGATATCACTGAAATTCAGGATGGGGTTTCCTTTGGTGTTGACAGCGCAAAAATAGGCGAGGTAGTGGCGTTTTTGGCACCGTTCGGCGTAAAGAAGCTCGAAAGCACACCGCCAACACTGGAGGATCTTTTTATGCGCCATTACAACGGAAACGGAGGTAATTAATATGCGCGGAAATTTTGATAATACCGGGCGGTTAACACGTTTTGTCCTCCGCCGCGAGCGTGTTTCAGCTACCGTTTGGCTCTTAATGATAATTGGCTTTTCAGTACTTCTTGCTCCAATGCTCGGTAACATGTTTGACGCACAGGCAAGAACAGCCATGGTTGATATGATTAGTAACCCCTCCATGATTGCTATGCTAGGACCTGCTTACGGAATTGAAAACTACAATGCAGGCGCTATGTACGGCAATATGATGCTCTTGTGGATGATGATAGCGGTTGCTATAATGAACATACTGATGGTAGTACGACATACGCGAAACGATGAAGAAAACGGACGTGCGGAGGTTGTGCGTTCTCTCCCCACAGGTCGGCTTGCTACATTAAACGCGGTAATGCTGGTGGCGCTCATTGTAAATGCCGCGCTCGCAGTACTTACAGGTCTCGGTATAGCTGCTTGCGGTATTGAAAGCATGACTTGGGGCGGAGCAATGCTTTATGAAGTGCAGCTGGGCGTGAACGGACTGTTCTTTGCTGCAGTTGCCGCTGTATTCTCCCAGTTATCGTCCTCGTCAAGAGGTGCATCGGGTTTATCGTTCGGCGCACTCGCTGTTATATACATGATGCGTGCGGCAGGAGACATGAGCAGTGAAGCGCTCTCTCTCATCAGCCCGATGGGACTTTTACAACGGGCACAGGTGTTTGTTGAAAATTACTGGTGGCCGGTGTTTGTGGTACTGCTTGAAACAGTGGTTGTTATTGTTATTGCTTACGCGTTAAACCGTGTCCGGGATATCGACCAAGGCCTTCTTCCTGCAAGACCGGGCAAGAGAAATGCTTCTTTGTATTTGAAATCCCCCTATGGTCTTGTGTTTAGGCTTTTACGCACAAGCCTCATTGTTTGGGTGGTCGGTATATTCATGCTGGGTGCCGCCTATGCTTCCATCTTAGGTCAGATTGATGAATTTGTTGCAAACAGTGAGTTTTACTCAATGATTATCGGTACAAATCCCAATTTTACTACAGCGCAAATGTTTGTTTCTATGGTGACATCCATCGGTGCATTATTTGCTATGGTTCCGGCATTGATGGCTGTGCTCAAGCTGCGGGGTGAGGAACAAGCCGGACGCACAGAAAACATCCTGTCTCGTGCAGTCTCCCGCCCGACTTATATGGCAGGTTACGTCCTTATAGCGTTTTTAACCACTGTCGTTTTGCAATGTATGACCGCAATCGGTATCTATTCGGTAGCAGCAGGGACACTAGCAAATCCTGCCGACCTTTCACTCGGATATCTCATGAAAGCAAACCTAGTGTATCTACCCGCAATTTGGATTATGGTAGGTCTCACTGTTTTACTAGTAGGACTTTTACCTAAGCTCTCTGGTATAATTTGGGGGTACTTCGGATTTTCCGCCTTTGCCCTATTTATAGGTCGCGTCCCGGGAATAATGCCCGATTGGGCTGTAAAGCTCACACCATTTGGACACATCCCTCAATTACCTGTGGACAGCATAAACTTCACCACGCTCGGCATATTGTCATTTATTGCAGTGGTTCTGACAGCAGCGGGGTTTGTGTTCTACAGGAAGCGGGATATGGTGACAGCGTAGAGGGTGAACAAACATGGTTTCACTCACTCCTATAGCTTTGTTCGCTAAGTTGCAACAAGCTATCCACTAAATGCTCGGCTTGCTCATATTCAAAGACGGACACATGCTGTTCAATTTGTGTTAATGTGTCTTGTATGGTATTCTCGCATGAAGATTTCAATATAGAAAGCGCAGAGCCTATCACCGTTGCATTGTAATCTCCCAAGGCAGATTTTAAGCGTATCAGCTCGGCGATTCGCTCTTCGACCGTTATTTCTGTTGTCTGCAATATAATGCTTGGGCTCCCTACAGTACCCTCAATTTCATCAAGCAGTGCCGTTAAATCCTTTGCAAAGCCATTGTGTGTGTCGTTTATGTAACCGGCATTTTCCTGACTGCCCGCGAGCTCCAGCGATTTTGCAACACCTGACAGCTTTCCTGCACCTATACCGGCTAAAACACTCTTTAGGGCATGGACATGTGTCGTATACAGTGCAAGATTACCTTGTTCAAGGCAGCTGCCAAGCTCTGTTAGCTTACCTCTCCCATCTCTCAAGAATACCCTTAAAATACTGATATATTGCTCCGCACTTCCGCCCACCGATTGAATACCGCGTGCAACATCCACTCCGCTAAGCTCAAAGGGTGCCTTTGGCGGTGTCTTTTCTTTGCGGATTATAGGTTTCCTTTTTTCCGTAGGGATAAAGCGCTCCAAAATATCTATCATTTGCGACATTTCAATAGGTTTGGACAAAAAGTCGTCAAATCCGCTTTGTAAGAACATTTCCTTTACGCCGGAGACTGCGTTGGCGGTCAGAGCAACAATCGGTATTTTAGCGGCATAGGGAATGTCAAGCGAACGACGTCTTTGCGTTACCTCAATTCCGTCCATTTCGGGCATCATGTGGTCC
>CAYSTR010000312.1:0-4051 GCA_964433745.1 uncultured Oscillospiraceae bacterium
GAGCGCGCCCATGATCATGCCGCCATTGCACACCATGTTCCAGTTGTTACCCGCACCTATAATGTGGAGATTGGGAATATGTACTGCATCCGGCATAAAATGGGTAGTCTTTCGGCTTCCATACCCCGCAAGTACGACCCTGCCGGACTTTTTTGTGAGCTTTAACGCCATGTCAAAGCATTCCATAGCCCCGGTTGCTTCGCACACAACATCCGAGCCGCCCTCATGAGCGGCTAGAACTGCTTCCGATAGGTCACTGTCTCTTGTCACCACAGCTATGGACGCACCCGCCTTATGTGCAAAGGTCAAACGCTTGTCAGAGGATGCCGCAACAATTATTCGCCCTGCCCCCATGGCTTTTGCGACAGCGGTAACAGAAAGCCCGATAGAACCCGCACCTATGACGGTCAATGTTTCGCCCAGTTTAAGGTTTGCTTTTTCCAAAGTCCCCAGACCTACACCCATGGGCTCTATAAGCGCACCCTGCACAAAGCTTATGTCATCGGGAAGTCTGTACAGAGCGTATACAGGCACCAACATATACTCTGCGTATGCTCCGTCCTCGCGAAAACCTATCTCCCGAAAGGATGCACAGTTACGCCAGTTACCCGAACGGCAGGCCTCGCATGTCAGACAGCACACATCGTTACTGCCTGCCACACGCTGATTCAACCAGCCTTTGTCCTTGTCCGAGCCGACCGCATCGACTATGCCGCTCCATTCGTGACCGGGGGTGAGCGGGTAGTCGGCGGGGATGTTTCCGTCTATCACCTCAAGGTCTGTGGCACAGATACACGCCGCCTTTACCTTGACACGCGCCCACCCCTCGGGCGGTACAGGCATAGGCTTTTCGGTAATGACCACACTGCCGGGACGTTCAATTATCACTGCTTTCATCAAAGCTCCCGCCTTTCGTTTAGCATATTCATATTCTCTTTGAGCCACAAAACGGATGTGACAGCGCGGGGATAGTGAAATCCGCGGCTGTAGGGCTGTCCGTACACCACCTGGTCTATACCGGGACAGCGTGCGCACTGCTCCTGCCACCACCGGAGTTGTGCCTTGTCCGGGTGCCCATTTGCGTTTTCTATGGACATTCCCAGAATCTCCTCGGCAATAAATTCGCACAGAAATATCTTGCTCATCCATGAATTGGTACTGCCGGACGAGAGCCGCCAGCCGCCATCCTCAAAAACACACAGCTCGGGCACTAATACCCCTTTAAGGTGGCGCTTTAATATGGATATCAGCGCACCATAGCGTCCGTTTTCATTTAGTAAACCGCGGAAGCCAAAGAAGTAGGGATAGGAGAGCCCCTCTATCGCCGGAATTATCGCCGTCTGCGATCTGCCGTCCAGTATAGCCGGGATGAAGCCCAGCTTCTCGTCAAAACACGACACTATGGTCTTTGCTGCACGGTCGGCGGCGGCTAGGGCGCGGTCGCCGGTATTGCTGTCTAACCCATCTGCCATTCTGGCAATCGCGAGATATCCCGCCCAGCTCTTTACGGCGAGGTAGAGGTTGCGTCTTGCCTGTCCTAACCCCTCATCCAGGGAATCGTAGGTTGTTATCTCCCCCTCCAATCCGCAGCGGTCACCGTCAAAATCCATTATACCGTCACGGAGCGCTTCATCGGGATGATCCCTATTGCACATCGAGTCAAGACACTCCCGGACTGTACCGAGAAGCTCCCTGCGCCAACATTCGTCCTTTGCCGCCTCTGTATATACAGCAGCAGAGAGTATAAAGTTCAGAAGCTGTTCTTGGGACATGTAGGACAGACAGCCATTTTTGTCTGTCATTTCGTAGCTAGAGTATCCTTTCGGGGAGAATGTGCCATAGCTGCCCTGATCGTGTGTAAACGTGATTCCGCCGGGCAGACCGCTCTTTAGTTCGTCTCCTATAAACCCATGCAGGGTGTCAGAATAGCTATACTCGTGTCTAAAGCTGTCCAGCTGATTTTTGACACTCCACGGCTGAGACGCACACTCAAAAAACAGGTGATCCACCGACAGGTCAAAGGTGTTCATCATCATGTAGCTGCCCTCGTTGACCACATACCGGGGACACCCGCCCTCGTCAAACAGCATGGACGAAGCCCAATAGCAGTGGACCGACTGCGCGATAAAGAATTTTCGCTCCTGGGACAATGAAGAGCGGGAGAACTCACTATCGAGCTTTTGTGCCTGTTCTTTATAAAAAGGAAGCTGCTCTGCCGAATATTCCAGTACCTGCTCTATACTGCTAAAATACCGGGTGTAGTAGTACGGCATGGAGTGAGCACCTCTGGTTTGAGCGCCGGGGAGAAAGAATCCCAATGAGAAGTCTACCGTAACCGTGCTGTTTGCAGCAACATTAAAGCAAAACCCGCCCATCTCACAGTTGCGGTAAAAGCCGCGCCTTGTCCGGGATAATGCCGAGGCTGGGCTGAAATCCGCTATTTCCTCGCATATATCGGCGTAACGTGAGTCTATAGAAAAGCCGTATCCGTCCATGCAGACAGCACCCAAAAGTCTGCCCTTGCATGTCTGTGACAGGGGATATAGTCCTCTCATGCCCTGTACGCTGAAAAACCCGGTTATAGGTCTGGGACGGTCATTTATTACCGTAAAGCTGGCGCAAATAGATGGTGTAACAGCCCGCTTTACCGCTTCATAATCAGAACAGTCGGGGTCAGGGATACCTGCTGCCGGGGTGTAGAGCGTAAATGAGAGGTCCTTTGTCTCAAAGCAGTCAGTGGCTAAACCGAGGGTGCGTGTGACCTCCTCTTTTGGGTACTTCCGGAGCTTTACCCTGCGCTTGACAGTGTTCCCGATATCGAAGCTTTCTTCAGCATCGGCGGCATCCTCCTCCTTGAAGAAAGGCAGACAGCGAAGCACCCCATTATCGAGAATACCTATGTATACGTCATTTTCCGGGATGAATCCATGATTTTGCATGAATCCACCCGCTTCATTCAATGCTCCGAGCACAAAAGAAGCTCCTGCCCCTCGCGGACTGTGCATGGTGTGGTAATACACAGCTATACCTCATTCCGTTTATTATATATATTTATTAATTACATTTATTATTATGGCAAATTATTATCTTTTTGTCAATAGATTAGAGAAGATTATTAAAATAAATCTACGGAAAGAAAAATAGAGAAACAGCCGCGTTTAATTAGCGGCTGTTTCTCTATGTCCACTAATATGTTATTTCATCAGCAATGGTAATGATTCTGCCCTCTTTAATACTTAGATTGGCACATGCTCCGATGAGGACAGAGTTAGCACCGTCCCGCGAGTCCGCCGCATGTCCTAACGGATCTTTTTCTCCTCCTATGTATAACATCCGGAGAATACGCTCGTCTCCGCCGCCATGACCGCCTCCCGACTTCTTACAGATGTGCTCTGTGAGATTTCCGCTGAAGTCGTATACTTTAATGACATTATTTGCTTCGCCGCTCATAACACCTGTTTCTACCAGCGCCGCCTCCAGTCTGCCTTTAGAGCCGTTTATTATCATCTTCCAGCCCTCATAAGCCGCCATGGAGTTTAGAGAATAGGTCAGCAGTGCTCCTTTCTCATATTCGACATTGACAGCCATAGTGTCGTAGATGTTGACCTCGTCGCGGAACACACACGCATCTATAAAATAGCTGTCGTTGTGCTCGTTTTCTATGTACATTTTAATATCATTAGGGGAGGGGGCATAGCTAAACTCGCATTCGTCCGTATGCCTGCACTGTCTGCAATTACATCCCGGGTCGGTAAACGGTGAGTTTTTCTTACCGTAGACATTGAGCTTTCCAAACGCGGACACTTTTTTCGGTGCGTCTGCAATAAGCCAGTTTATCATATCAAAGTGGTGCGTAGCCTTGTGGACGAGAAGTCCTCCGCTTTTTTCCATTACACCGTTCCACCGTCTGTAATAGCTGGCACCATGACCGCTTAAATCATACAAGCGATCCAGTGACCATTCAAAATGAACACTGTAGATGTCACCGATAACACCGTTCATAAGAAGCCTTTTTATACTTGTCGGATAGTTAGCGTATCTGTAGTTAAAC